>NZ_JAACKB010000438.1 GCF_010892395.1 Sulfurovum sp. bin170 | reverse complement strand
TGATAAAAATGTTGATAGGAATTTTGAGAATAATGAGTTTTTTGGGTTTGGGTTAGGTGGAGGGTATGAAATGACGGGGTGATTTGTCTAAAGTGTAGTTAAATTACAACTGAAGGAAAATCAAAGTGGTATATTAGTCAAGTTTTTGGAAGTTTACAAAAATTTGTTTTTTTATTAATGCCTATAGAAACAGTTAATGGTCAAGTAGGTTCGGTAACACCGAACATCATATATTTGATTATGATATAAAAATATTTGGATGTTTGGTGTTATTGAATTTATGATTTTGATTTGATTTTTGGGGTTTAATGTTTAGGATTCAATGTTTTATGTTCGGTGTTACCGAACCTACATTACAATTTGACATATTTCTAACATAAAATATTTTTTTATGTTAGAATCTGAAATGCCAAATTATAAACGAATGTACAGACAGAACCATAGCTATTTTTTGACGATGGTTACTTATAGAAGAAACCCAATACTTATTGAAAATATTGAGCTATTGCGTGAAAGTTTTCGTTATAGTAAATCAAAATTTGATTATAAGATAGAAGCTATAGTGGTTTTGCCTGACCATATTCACATGATTATCAAACCAAAGATTAGAACTGAATACCCTGAGATTATTAGAAGTATTAAAAATTATTTTTCAAGACATTGTCCTCTTCAATATTATCAGCATATAGAGCAGTCAAAAAGTAGAAGAAAAGAGGGCTACAAACCTATATGGCAAAAAAGATTTTACGAACACACTATTAGAAATGAAAAAGATTTTATATTGACCGAAGCATATATTTATCATAATCCTGTAAAACACGGTTGGGTAAAAAATGAACAGGATTGGCAATATTCATCCCGTAGGTTCGGTAACACCGAACATTAAAAATCCAATAATTATTTTAATTTGGATACATGATGTTTGATGAGATAGATGAATTTTTTTGTGTTTTGATGTTTAATGTTCGGTGTTACCGAACCTACGATGCATTTATTACGTCGTCTTCTCATCTATATAGTCTTGAACAAAAGCCTTGATATCACTATAGACAAATGAGTCTTTATACTCTTTTATCTTGCCTCCACTGGCATTGGGGTGTCCTCCACCATTGCCAATTTCGGCTGCCATTTTGGAGACATCTAGCTTGTTGTTGCTTCTAAGTGAGAAGTTACCTCTGAAGTTTATATCCATATAGAAGTCAAAGTCGGGGTTTTCTACTAAAAAAGTATTGCCCAATATGGAGGTGTTGCCTAAGTTATAGCCTAACATACCTTTGTAGCCTCTATATTCAATAATAAGTCTCTGTTTATCACTACTTAGAAGTTTTGTAACATATAGAGCGACTAGATTATCTTTGGTATTGTTTTTTTCTTGTTTGAAAAACGATTTTTTGAGTCGATGTAGACTATCATCAAGTTCAATATGAGCATTCTCCTTTGTGACATAGTTTTTCATAGAATCTATTAGTGAAAGTTTTAATGCTCTATCCTCAGCAGGAAATAGAACACGATTTATCTCTCTAGCTCCTGAAATCATACCTAAACCTACTTTTCCAAACTCAAATAGCTCATCATCACTTAACCAAATATCTATGGCGTTGATGGCTTTTACTACCGTAGCATAGCTATTTGCTTTGTCAAAATCGTGATGTTTTTGTAGCCACTCATAGGTAATGAGTGTGGCAGATTTTGTGGTATCAAGCTTATACCATATAAACTGCTCTGCTGTTTTTGCTCCTGAGCCATGATGGTCGAGGAGTTGGATTTTTGCTCCAACCTCTTTGGCTTCTCTCTCTAGCCAGTTTGCCTCTTTTGTAGTTAGGTTTAGGTCGGTAATCAATATTATATGCTCTACAGAGTCATCATGGTTGAGAAACTTCTGTCGTTTGATGGCTGTGATAGCCTCTTCTAGTCTAGCTTTGACCTCTGGTCCGTAGTTTGCGTTATAGCACTCTATAGTAGAGAAGCAGTTTTTTGATAGGTATTGACAGCCGTAGCCGTCAAGGTCGATGTGTGATAGGTGGTAGATGTACATTATTTTAAAATATCCTCAAGGGTAAGTTCTTGCAGAAATGTATCTATTTTATGTTGAAAGTTAGTTAAAAAAGGTGAGATATTACAAGTTCCTATGGCTCCATTGGGACATGTGTTGATATATTGTGAGCAGTCAAATATCGCAGGTGCTTTTCCCTCTGCTGCCAAAATAATCTCTGAAACGGTGATTTGTGAGGGCTTCTTTGCCATAATAAATCCACCATGAGCTCCTTTTTTGGATTCCAAGATGCCATTTTTGGCAAGAGATTGTAGTATCTTTGCTAAAAAACTTTTGGGAAAATTGAGTTCTGTAGCAAGTTGCTCAGCACCTTTGGGTTTGTCAGCGTTTTGGATAAAGTCTAAGGTAAGAAGAGCATATTCACTAGCACGAGTTAGTAGCATATTAAATTTTCCTTAATATTGATATTCGAATATTTTTAATTAAGAGTATTTTACTCTAATTTATATTAAATTCAGGTTTTATCTATGTTTAAACAAAAATTGGTAAAATACGGCTCATTTTGTGTTCTGGGGTCTAGTGTTGACCCCACATAAAAAATTAAACTACCCATCAGGAGGTCATTATGGCTTTAGATACGGCTAAAAAGCAAGAGATTATTTCTAAATATTCAAGAGGTGAGAACGATACAGGTTCTACAGAAGTTCAAGTTGCACTTATTACTGCGAGAATCAAGTACTTAACAGAGCATTTGAAAACAAACAAGAAAGACCACTCATCAAGACTTGGTCTACTTAAGCTTGTTGGTCAAAGAAGAAGACTAATGAGATATTTGAAAAAAGTAGACCTTGCTAGATGGAATATCATTAAAACTGATATGGGAATTAGAAACTAAATCTCTTTTGGGTCACATACTAACTCTTGGTTGGTATGTGACCCTTTTTTTGTCTACTCAATAAAGTTTAGTGTGATGGACTAAAGTTTATTTACAGAAAAAACTAAGAATAACCTTGACAAACTTGACTCAATGTTGTATAATCCGTTCAATCTTCAAAATATTGATGATATAAATAAATGAAATAGGAGAAGGGTCTATATGAGTAAAGAGAATGAAAAATCCTCTATAGAAGTTGAGATTGAGACTCCTGAATCTGAAGAGGTTGTTGAAACAGAAGAGAGTGGAGTTTCAGAACTTGAAGAGATGAGGGCTTTGGTAGCGTCTTGGGAAGATAAATTTTTGAGAACACATGCTAGTTTTGAAAATAGCAAACGACTGTTAGGTAAAGATAAAGCAGCAGCCGTGGCTTATGCCAATGAGAGCTTTGCAAAAGATATGTTGTCTGTAGTTGACTCTTTTGATAGTGCATTGGCGATGATTAGTGCGACTGATGATGAAGATGGTAGCGATGCTGTATTGGGTAAGATAAAAGAGGGGCTAGATTTGACTTATGGTCAATTGACTAAGGTACTTGAAAAAAATGGTATCAAAGCGATTGATAGTGAGGGAGAGTTTGACCCAGAGGTACATCAAGCTATTATGCAGATTGATAGTGAAGAGCATGAAGCTGGTCAGATAGTACAGGTTTTACAAAAGGGCTATACTATAAAAGAGCGAGTGCTTAGACCAGCGATGGTATCAACTGCAAAATAACAGACTTCTTTATTTGGAATCGGAGGCTTTAGCCCCGAAAGAGACGAAACTAAAGTTTTCGTTTCCTAGTTTTGAAAGAAGTTCGGATATAAAAAATAGAATTAGATATAAAAGGAAATAAAAAAATATGAGTAAAGTATTAGGAATTGACTTAGGAACAACAAACTCAGCAATGAGTGTTTATGAAAATGGTGAAGCAAAAATCATAGCAAACAAAGAGGGTAAAAATACCACACCATCTATTGTAGCATTTACGGATAAGGGTGAAGTGCTAGTGGGTGAGTCTGCAAAGAGACAAGCTATAACAAACCCAGAGAAGACTATCTACTCTATCAAAAGAGTTATGGGGTTGATGTTTGACGAAGAACACGCAGATGAGGCAAAAGAGAGACTTCCATATCATATTATCAATAGAAATGGAGCGTGTGCAATCGAGGTTGCAGATAAGATTTATACACCACAAGAGATTTCATCAAAGATTTTAATGAAGCTAAAAGAGGATGCAGAGGCGTATCTTGGTGAAACGGTCACTGACGCAGTTATTACTGTTCCTGCTTATTTCAATGATGCACAGAGAAAAGCGACAAAAGAGGCTGGAACTATTGCTGGACTTAATGTACTTCGAATCATCAATGAGCCAACATCAGCTGCCCTTGCTTATGGTCTTGATAAAAAAGAGGCAGAGCAGATAGTTGTTTATGACCTTGGTGGTGGTACATTTGATGCTACTGTACTAGAGACTGGTGATAATGTTGTAGAGGTTATGGCAACAGGTGGAGATGCGTTTCTTGGTGGTGATGACTTTGATAACAGAGTTATTGACTTTGTGGCGGCTGAATTCAAATCAGAGACTGGTGTAGATATCAAAGCCGATGTTATGGCTCTTCAGAGAGTAAAAGACGCAGCTGAAAATGCCAAAAAAGAGCTCTCATCTTCAACAGAGACTGAAATCAACTTGCCATTTATCACAGCTGATGCATCTGGACCAAAGCACCTTATTCAGAAGATTACAAGAGCCAAATTTGAGTCACTGATTGATGATTTGGTAATGAGTACAGTTAAAACCATTAGAAATGTTCTCTCCGATGCGGGTGTAACTACTTCTGAAATCAACGAAATTGTTATGGTTGGTGGAAGTACAAGAATTCCATTGGTACAGCAAGAGGTTCAAAAATTCTTTGGAAAAGAGTTGAATAAATCTGTAAACCCTGATGAGGTTGTAGCTCTTGGTGCTGCTATCCAAGGTGGTGTACTAAAAGGTGATGTGAAAGATGTACTGTTACTTGATGTTACTCCATTGAGTCTTGGAATTGAAACTTTGGGTGGTGTTACGACTAAAGTAATCGAAAAAGGTACAACTATCCCTGCTAAAAAGTCACAAGTATTCTCAACAGCAGAAGATAACCAACCAGCAGTAAGTATTCATGTACTTCAAGGTGAGAGAGATTTTAGTAAAGATAACAAATCGTTGGGTATGTTTGAGCTTAGAGACATCCCAGCAGCACCAAGAGGTGTGCCACAGATTGAGGTGACATTTGACATTGATGCCAATGGTATCTTGACAGTTTCAGCTCAAGATAAAGGTACAGGTAAATCTCAAGAGATTAAGATTAGTGGTTCGTCTGGACTAAGTGATGAAGAGATTGAGAAAATGGTACAGGATGCAGAGGCAAACAAATCAGAAGATGAGAAGAGAAAATCACTTGTAGATGCTAGAAACAGAGCTGATGCACTGGTTCACCAGACTACAAAATCGCTCAAAGATTTAGGTGATAATTTTGATGCTACAGAGAAAGCTGGAATCGAAACTGCTATTGCTGATGTAGAAGCTATCCTAAAAGATGACTCTGCTACAAAAGAGCAGATAGAAGAGAAGGTTAAAGTGTTGACAGAGAAGTCTCATAAATTGGCAGAGGCTGTCTATGCAAAAGAGCAGGGTGGTGATAAAGCTAAACCTGCTAAAAAAGCTGAGGATGATGATATTATTGATGCAGAGGTAGAGTAATAGACTCTGCTTCATCTGTTATGCTATAATTAATCAAAAATTTTTGGAGACCATAGATGAACATTAAAAAATGCAAAACCCTAGAAGAGACAAGAGTTGAGATAGACATAGTAGATGAGAAATTAGTAGAGCTAATTGCTCTTCGAAATGCCTATATCAGACAGATTGCTCATTTTAAGAACTCTATCGAAGAGATAAAATCAGAGGAGAGGATTGGTGATATTGTAAGTCGTGCTAGATCCAAAGCGATAGAGCTGGGACTCTCTCCCAATCTTATTAATGATATATTTATACGGATGATAGATGAGATGGTGGAGAGTGAAGTGGCAGAGTTTAAAAATGCCAAAGTTTTTTAGACTTCTTGTAAGATTCATTTGGAATCGGAGGCAACAGCTTCGAAATATACGAAACTAAAGTTTTCGCTTCCTAGTTTTGCGTAGGGGCAATCCCTTGTGGTTGTCCTATTAAATTTTAGACAAAATATCCAGTGGCAAGATTTGAGGGTATAGTCTTCTATACTCTTGGTTGTCACCGATAAATTTCCAATCATGCTCACTCTCTTTTATCGCCAATAGTTTCTCCTCTTTTTTGATAGTGATAGTTCTCTCTTTAGGCTCTATGATTATATTCTC
>NZ_JAACKB010000057.1 GCF_010892395.1 Sulfurovum sp. bin170 | reverse complement strand
TATCAATTTTTTTATCTCGTTCTTTGCTTTTCCCTTTTTTAGTTCGGTCACTCCACTACCCTCTTCCATACTTTTATAGTAATCTGCTCTATGTGCAATAACTGTTGACATCAACTCAAAATGTTCTAAATTATCAACAAGGTTTTCTATAATAGAAAAATCTTTTGCACTAGGACTAACATCATTTAAAAGTACATTTGCTTTTATATTGACTTTCATTTTTATTGATAGCTCTTTGAGTATATTATGAAATTTATATAGTCCTGCCATCTCTGTTACTCTATCCACAGCAGGGGTAAGAATTAAATCAGAGACATACAAGGCTACCCTATTTAGATTTGAATCAAATCCACCCACATCAATAATAATATCTTTATCCTCTGACCATGAATTTATTAATTCTATAAATTTTTCTGGACTTTCAGGTTGTATAATCTCTAGTTGCTTTTTATCATTTAATTTTCTTAGATTATTCGTATAGACTAAAGTTTTTTGAAAATCTAAATCTACTATAGGTATTTTCATCCCTATAGCTAAATGCCATGCGAGTAAACTTTTACCTACACCACCTTTTGAATGAGCTACAGTAATTATCATATTATTCCTTTTGTTTTCTCATGCGAAAATATTATTAGAATAATACCTTATTTTTATTATGATAAACTTATTTTCTCATGCGAAACTTTATTTATTAAAATGAGAAAATATCATTTCTATTGCCTCGATTTTCGCATGCGAAAATCGAGAACAGTATATTTTTTCACATCTAGATATATAAAGTAGCCCTCAAATACTCTAAGAATCAGAAGTTTTTAAATTGAAAATATTTTATAGTAACTATCTCCAATTTTCGCATGCGAAAATCGGAGACTTATATATTTTCGCTATAAATAACAGTCTTTTTAAATAGTTTTCCCCACAATTCCAAACTCCTCTTCTGAATTTCACCAATAGACTCATCTTCAACCCACCAAAGATTCGAGATACCAATAATGTATTGTGGCTCATAAAACATAGTATGAAGATAGATATAGGTTAGAAGCTGTTCATAACAGATAAAGACCCCTACCCTACTCTGTCGATACTCCACAGTTGGATTTTGAAATGGATATGCCCTAGCTCCCTGCTCCACCCAAGGTTTCCACATTGATATTGGTACAGGTACTCTCTGTTTATAAATGGTTTTGGAACTTCTGTTATTGAGTTCTATGAGAACATTATCATAGCCCCCTACTCCCTTATAGATATATGCACCTGCTAAAATAGTTTTATTACTATCCAATCTCTCCCATATCATCATATTGTTTTGGGTAAAAGCTCCTAATGCATTTTCATGAAAAAGTAAATTTCTATATTTACTTTTATTTGCTATGGCAAGAAGTTTTTTTTGTCGTCTATGGTCTCCTATAAAATCTATGGCTTGGTTTTTATAAGTTAGGTTCGAGTTTATGGGGTGTAGATTAGTGCTACCCTCTTGTGATGGTTCTTGATTGAAATTTAATACAGTGATAGCTAATATTGAAAGTATAGTAGTAAGTTTGATATATTTTTTCTGTCTCTTTAATGCTATGGTGATTAAATATATAGTTGCCAAATAGAGAGTTATTCCTATAAAACCTAGTTTTGGAAAAGCTATTGCAGATGATATTAGAGGATTGACCCAAGAGATAAATCCTATGGGTGGCACAATTAGAAGTGTTAGCATAATGGGGAAAAGAAATAATCTTTTTTTCTCTAATGAACTCCATACTGTAACCCAAATAAATGTTGATAATAATGAAGCTGATAGCCAAATTAATAAGGCTGTATATAAGTCATCATAATAATTTTGAGTTCCAATCAATAGACCTCTTGATGCAAAAAGATAGTAGCTAGAAACTAGAGTAAATAGATAGCTCCTTTGATTGATGTAGAAGTATGCAAAAAAGAGTAAGCTCGAAAATATCGTTAACTCAACAGAAAGACTCCATGAGATATACGCAATAATCATACCTGTTAGTGATATGATTATATACTTCATGCTTTATAGATTAACTTCTGAACGGTCTAAAAAAACTTGGTCCTTAAAAAAAAGTATCTGCTTACCTCTTATTGGTGCATGACCTGCTATAAAAATCAACATCTCCCCACCATCCAATATTTCACCTGTAGCTGTTGTTTTTGCTTTGGGTAGCCTAAGTATCTCATCAACCGTCATTAACGGTCTTGATACTTCTTGGTAGCTTTGTGAAACGCTTCCTAATATGAGAGAGAGTCTTTTTCCTGATGTGGTGATATTGCTTTTTACCACGGTAGTTGTTCCTGTCATTTTTGAAAGCAAACTTGCAGTATCCTCTTTGTTTGGGGTGAATGCTATTTTGATATGACAATTAGAGGTAATCGTCTCCTCTTTGCTATAGATTCTATAAAGCTGTTCTATATCTTGGATAATAATATAAGCAGTTATTCCATAACCTGCCATATAGGCTAATGACTTCTCAAAGAAATCTATTTTCCCTACGGCTGTAAACTCATCTAGCATAAGTAGCATTCTATGCTTGTAAGATTTTGTCTGCTTCCCATTTTTAAACTCTAATTTTTTTATGAGTTTTTTTAGAATTTGAAGCATAAGCACTCTAAATAGTGGTTGCATTCTATCTATATTCTCAGGGTCTATAACGATATAGAGAGTAACAGGCTCTTGGCTATTCATTAGCTCTGATAGTTTAAAGTCACTTCTTTTTGTATTTAGTTCTATAACTGGGTCTATATAGAGACTTAGAATATTATTGACTGTAGCTATAATATCACCTCTTGTTCTATCTGCGAGGTTAATTAAACCCATAGCTCCTGTAGAGATAGCAGGGTGAGTTAACTCATTAGCTTGGTCATGGTAGTAGCTTGACATATCAGCTAAAATATTATCAAGCTCTTTATCATTTAGAGATTTATATATATCAGATAGTGATGGGATAGGGTGGTGTTCATTTTTTGCAATATATAGCGTATGTAGTATAAAGCTAGATAGAAATGTCTTTCCTCCTTTCTCCCAAAAATCTTTTAATCCCTCTCCTTTTTCATCAAGAAGCATAATCACTATATTTTCTGTATCGGCTATCTCATAAGTGCTATCTAATCTTATCTCTTCTAGTGGATTAAACTTTGAACTCTCTCCTGTTGGGTCATTAGGGTTAAATTTTAGTATTTTATTATTGGCGTAGTGTTTTCTCCATCCTGCTGTGATGGCATAGTTCTCACCTTTTATATCTAGCACTATAGCACTCTCTGCCCAAGAGAGTAGGGTAGGGATTACCAAGCCTACCCCTTTACCTGAACGAGTAGGAGCAAAGGTTATAACATGTTCCTCTCCATTGTGTCTTAGGTAGTGTAGGGCTTTTCTTTTCTCTTTCCATCCTCCAATATAAAGTCCATCTTTTCTATTTAGGGTATGGGTTGCCTCTATCTCTTTTTTTGTAGCCCAGTGAGCCGTTCCATGTACACTTAGGTGTTTTTTCTCTTTTCTTTTGAAGAGTAGAAATATGGTCATATAGACAATAGCAAATATAGAAAATCCAAATAGAACTTGGCTATAGATATCCAAAAATATCGGTTCAAACTCTCTGTAATAGTTGATATGCCACTCTATCCATGCGTAAGGTTGATAGATATGTGGATATATCTCTCCTCTGAGTGATGGCTGATACTCGAATGTATAGGCTAAAAATTGAGTAGTAATAGAAGAGAATATTGTAAAGACAATAAAGAGGATTAAAAACTTTTTTATTTTACTACTCATCTATCTCTCTCTGCCTCTATTCCGTTCTTTACCCTGTTTTAATTTTTCTAAAACTTGATTTCGTCTCTCTTGGTCAAATTTCTGCTTTGGTTTCTGTAGAGATTTGAGATGGTCTATTAAATCCTTTTTTAGACTCTTTGCACTCTCCTGAATTTTATTAGGAGCTTTAATATTCTCTAGTTTAGATATGACTCTGTTCCAACTCTCTATAAGCTTCTCTACTTTCGGCTTTAAATCACTCTGCTCTTTTGGATTTTTTGCTAAATCATATATTGGATTACTCTTATTGATATTTTTGAGTTCAGAGAGATTTTTCTTCTCTTGCTCTTCAATACTCTTTTTTAGACTCCCCTTTTCTATTTTTATAAACTTAGGGTCTATCTGTTTGGTTGTTTTTGGATTCTCTTGAAACTCTTTAGCATACTTGTTAAATGTTTCATACATCGCTTCATACTCTTTGATAGTAGACATTTTTACTGCTCCTTTTTATCTCTCTATTCCCATCTCTTGTTTTTTAGAGCCTAGTTTATCTATGACTGCATCTCTTTTTGTCTTGTCTGCTCTTTGCACTTTAGACAGATTAAAAGCTTCTCTAACTTTGCTAAGACTGGGTCTTCTGAATCTTCGCTTGATTGCTTGAATATAGCCTCTAATGTTTCTAAAATCATACTTGTCTCTTTGCTCTGCTCGATGATTAGATTGTTCTGTTTGAGCTGATGGCTCTCTATCTCTTCTAGTTTCTCCATTATATCTTGGTTGCTTACCATTTTTCTCTCCTTGATAGTTTAGTGTTGACTTTTTATTGTTTGGATTTTTTATTCTCTCTTGCAGTAGCTCTTGGTTATCTGTGACTACCTCTATCTTCTCTTTAGCTCTGGTCACCTGAACATAGAATGAATTTTTGCTTGACATTCGACTATTGGCTAGAACCAAAACAGAGTTGGCTGATACCCCTTGTGACTTTATATCTGTTATGGCGTAGGCGTAATCTATATAGTTGTAATCTTCAATACTAAAACTGTAGTTCTTGCCATTTTGTAGTTTTGTTGTTATATTGCCATTCTCTATATCTGTTATGGTTCCCATTACTCCATTTTTAATTGGAGAGTTTTTTATATTTTTTGAGAAGATTATTTTTTCACCTGCTTTAAAAAATTTCTCTGTTTGGGTATAGGCATTAATCTCTGTTCCATATTTGCTTAGGTCTATCTCTTTTATCTGCTTGGAGTTCGTCTCTATTTTTAGAATATTTCTATCAGACGATATAACTCTTCCCTGTTCTCCTCTTTTAAACTTTGGTATAGCTCCATTGATAGATATAATATCATCTACCTCATAACTCTCTGAAAAGTAAGCGTTGGATGCTTTTATCTGTTTGGACTCTTTTATAGTGAATTGATGCTCTTGGTTTGGATTCTCTAGCTTATTTCTGATTTGATGATTAATCTCTTTTCTCTCTTGGTTAGTGGAGGTTAATATTAGGGGTTGATTTTTGTTTAGGTAGGTCTCTACGATATAATCTATTCTCTCCTCATAGTCCTCTATCTCTTTAAAAAGTTTGTTCTCCTTTAGTAGCTCTAATGCTCTATCTGTATCACCTTGGTTATAGGCTTTGACTATAGCTTTTGTGATATTGCTTTTTTGTCTTTGGGTCTCTTTGAGCTTTACAGTTTTTATACCGAACTTTTGCATATCAGAAAAGGCATTACCTGCTTGGATAGAGCTAAACTGTTTAATATCTCCTATGAAAATAACTCTTGAGTTCTCTTTTTGAGATATTTTCATGAGTTGATGTATCTGTTTAGAGCCTACAAGAGAGGTTTCATCTACGATATATAGTTTAGGCTTATCTCTATTTTGTTTTCTCTCTTGTTGTAGGTAGGAGTGCAAAGTATGACTTTTTATCCCTACTTCTTCAAGTCCTGCTGTTGCTTTTCCTGTATAGGATAGTCCTATTAGTTCTATATCATCTTTGAGTATTTTTTTTAGAACTCCAAGAGCATAAGTTTTACCTGTTCCTGCATCTCCTTGAACTGCGTTGTATCTATCTTTTGTGTTTAAAATCATCTCTAGCATCTTTTTTTGGTCTGAGGTGAGTTTGTCTATTTGATGCTCTTCTTGATTGATTATCTCATTTAAAGAGTTTGGCATAGAAGAGAATCCTTGATGAACCTTTTGGATAATCTCTTTTTCTATATCTATCATCTCTTTGGTGGTGTAGATATTCTTATCTAGTTTTAGGATATTTGAGTTTCTAAACTCTTTTACTATATCTGATTCTCTTAGAGAGTATTTTAGTGAAAACTTCATAGCATACTTTAGAATATCCTCTTTGGAAAAGGTACTCTCTTGGTTTGTTATTGCCGTGAGTGATTTATTAAGATAATTTAGAGCCTGTTTGCTTCTATCTTGGGGTAGGGTGGGGCGATTCTCTGCTCTATAGACTAACTTGGATAACCATTTTTTGTTATATCCTAAACTATCGGCTCTCTTTTTATTAGTGGCTCTAACTTCATCTCGATCAATTTTAGTTTTAGCTTTTTTACTCTCTTGGGTAATTTGTGCTTTAATCTCTACAAGTGATTTTTTAGGATATTTTTTCTTGTAGCTCTCTTCTAAAGCTTGAATCTCTTTAGAGCGTTTTGAGAACTCATCTATAATATCTTTTGGAACCTCTTTTAGCTCAAACAGACCCTTTTCAATCGAGGTAATTTCAATGGTAAAACCCAATTTGTTTAGATTATAGGCTAACTCATTTCTGTAGAATTGACCAAGATAGAGTTTGTTGTTAAAAAATGCCTCATTGGTCTGGGCGTTGAACTTTCCATCTTTCAGCACAGGAGTAAAGATAAAATTATGTGTGTGTAGTTGTGGGTCTAAGTCTCTACTTGTATCATGTTGAAATGAAGCATAAGCCATCCCATCGGCTTTAACGGTTTGAATTTTCCCATTAACAGAGACTCTTGTATAGAGGTAATCCTTTTCCACTTTCTCCATAGTCTGCTTTACAGCGTTATCATGGGCTTCCCTAATCTCTATTGCCATCTTGTCAAAACTATTTGCCTCTGCTATCTCTAGGAGGGTGCTTACTGATTTTGGGGCTGAGAAGGTTAAGTCTATACCTGCTCTTCTTTCTGTACTTCCTGCTCCTTTTGTGAGTGGTCTGTTATCTTTTGGATTGAAGCCGTGAAGTAGGGAAAGGTAGGTCTCTTGAGTAACTGTTTGATTCTCGTTGATTCCAAACTCTGATAATGCACTTCCTCTAAAATAGCCTTTTTCAGAGTTTTTTTGGTAGTAGTTCTCTTTCGTGTAGTAGGTTTCGGCTTGGGTAGCTTTTTGAGGATTGGATATTGATAGCATGGTTAATCCCAAGTCATTATTGGTGTGGCTCTACCAATAATATTTTCAAGTGGTATTTGACCAAAGTATCTGCTATCAAATGATTTTTCATTATAGTCACTCATAGCCCAAAAATAATCTTTTTTGACTCTTTGTGATTGTTGAAAATTCAGTAGATTTCCATTTCTATCTTTTTTAAAAACTCTACTGTTTTTAATGGGTTGATTGTTAACCAATACAACGCTATTCATAGTAATATTATCACCCTCTAAACCAAGAATCTTTTTAAGCAGTTGTGGTGTTTGATTAGGACATAAACTATTTTTTTGAGAATAGCCTTGTTTTATCATCCTATCTATCATCTTGCTTGGCACAGCACAAAATGAGACCAAATCACCTTTTTTATATTGATTACTTTTAGAGATTTTATAAAATCCTAGAGGAAATGAGCTTGTGGTATTAAAAATAACTTTACCATTTTTCATTGCATAAATAAATGTTGCAAACAGCAGTATAATAGTGAAGGTGAGCAAGATAAATATTTTTACTTTTTTTCTCATTGGAGTATCACTTTACTATCACTTTTTATCGCCTCTTCTAATTTGGATAAAGTTTGGTTGCTCTCTTGGTCTTGAGAGATGAGCCTTATCTTACTATTGGAGTGAACAGCTCTTTTAAGTGCTTCACTAAAAAAAATAGGTTGGAATATCTCTCTCTGCTCTTGGCTAAGAACCCTTGATACAGAAACAAGAAGAGAGCCGTATTTACTCTTTGTCAAATCAGATATAATAATCCCTTTTTTGGTTGATGCAGCATGAATAAATTTGTTATCTTCAAGATAGATTCCTACATGGGTAATTGAAATACCTCTTGTTTTATCAGTTAAGAAAAATAGTAGGTCACCTTTTTTATAGGATTCATCTATAACGATTGTTCCAACTTTAGATTGAAGTAGGGCAGTTCGTGGTAGAGTAATTCCAACTTGTTTATAGATATACTGTGTATAGCCTGAACAGTCAAAGCCCTGTGGAGTCTCTCCACCCCAAATATATTTACCACCTATATATTCTTTGGCTAAAGCTTCAATCGTTTTTGCTTGATTACTATTAGCCATTGAGTAGAGAACTATAAATAGAAGTGCTATAATTTTTCTCATCGACTCTGCTTCAATGGTTCTAAAAGCATATCTTTAGTAACAAAAATATTGAATCTATAACCATTCCTGATTTTAAGAGTTGGGGCGATATTGAGATTTTTGCTAATCATCTCTCCTGCTACTCTCTCTAATATAGTTTGGCTTGTATTGAATCCTTGATGACCACTTACAAATGTTACTCTTCCATTTTCTATATTTATCTCTCCACTTAACATGCCAAGCAAAAAAGCCGAACCAAATATCTTGAAATAGTGATTATCCACTTGGTCTGAAAATCCTGCGTAACCCTCTTGGTCTATTCCATTCATCGCTCCAATATTTAGCGTTTGACCATCAGGAAAGACGATTGAGTTAAAAGCTATAAGAACTCTTGTTTGACCATGCTGAACATGTGAGCCATAGACTCCTATGAGTTTTGAGCCTTGGGGGATGAGTAGGTGATTACCTGTTACAGTGTCGTATACACTCTCTCTAACTTGGGCAATTATATTTCCAGGGAGTTCAGAGTTTACACCACCTATTAGAACAGCAGGGATAAGTGAGCCTCTTTTTAACTCATAGGGTGATAGGGGTTTCTGTTTTGTGTGCTGTAAGTACTCATCACTTTTTTCTTGAAAGAGTGAGTTTTTAGATTGAGTCTGTTTAGCCTCTCCATTACCTTGAGTTATCTTATTATAATTTTTTAGGTAGTTTGTTAGAAGCTCTGTGTTTGGGGCATTGGAACCATCTGATTCTTTTGAGTTTTTGTTTATATCTATTGGGTTCGTTATATCAGCACCTGATATTTTAGTTTTACCTATTATCGCTTTTAGTAGGGCTTTTTGTTTCATTTTCTTGATGGCTAGTCGCTCTTTTTCACTATCCGTCATCTTTGGCTCTTTTGGAGAGTCTAGGGGAGGTAGAGTCTCTGTCTTAGAGATGGTTAGTGTTTTTGGAGTAGAGCTATTATTT
>NZ_JAACKB010000437.1 GCF_010892395.1 Sulfurovum sp. bin170 | reverse complement strand
CTCGTTTTTGGACTGGGCATTTTTGCAGATTGCCTACCCTAAACAGATTCGATTTGTGATAGATAGAAGCTATTATAATATCTGGTATCTCAAACCTATATTTAAATTCTTTGATGCAATCCCAATCTCTACTAGAGGTGGTAAAAAAGCACTCTCTTTGGTAAGTGAAGCTCTAAATAACGGTGAGACGGTTGCACTTTTTCCAGAGGGTCATCTCTCCCGAAATGGTCACCTTGGGAAGTTTCAAAAAGGTTTTGAACTCGCCACTGCTGATGTGACTAGAAATGCGATTATAATTCCATTTTACCTTCGTGGACTCTGGGAAGGTGGATTCTCTCACGCTTCTAGCAAGATGAAAAACAGAAAGCTAAGAGATGTAGGTGTGGCATTTGGCAAACCGATGCCTATTAATAGTAAGGCAAATGAGGTCAAAGAGGCAGTGTTCAAGCTATCCATAAGCTCATGGCACTCATACACTTCGCGTCTGCCATCTCTGCCAAAAGCTTGGATAAAAGAGGCAAAAAAAGTAGGTCACAGGCTCTGTGTGGCAGACTCTATTGGTGTCCAACTTGGAGGTTATCGTTTTATCACTGCTGTTCTATTGATGAGAAGAGCTTTCAAAAAACTTCTAGGGGAGGAGCAGAATATTGGTCTTATCGTACCAACCAGTGCAGGGGGGTCTATTGCCAATATGGCGACGCTGACATTGGGAAAAACCATCGTTAATCTAAACTACTCTAGTGGAATAGATAGCCTCAAACACGCCATTAAGTTGGCAGATATAAAACAGATAATAAGCTCCAAACAGTTTATGACCAAACTCAAAGCAAAAGGTTTTGACCTTGATGAGTCTTTGGAGAGTGTAGAGGTGATATATCTGGAAGATTTAAAAGCTAAAATGAGTAAATCATCTCAACTTCTGACATTTATGATGGCAAGATTCTTGCCAACTTCTCTATTGAGTATTCTATTTGTCAAAAATAGACCTGTTGACTCAACCGCAGCGATTCTCTTCTCTAGTGGGAGCGAGGGAACTCCAAAAGGGATAGAGCTAACACATCAAAATCTGATGGGAAATATTAAGCAGATAGCTACTCTAATGAATCCAAATGATGAGGATGTTATGTTGGGAACTCTACCGATATTTCACTCATTTGGTTTGACTGTCTCGACACTCTTCCCACTAATAGAGGGAGTTCCTGTGGTCTGTCATCCTGACCCTACTGATGGTCTAGGAATTGGAAAACTCTCAGCAAAATACAACGCAACGATTCTTTTTGCAACAGCTACATTCTATAGATTATATGCGAGAAATAGAAAGATACATCCTCTGATGTTTGATAAGTTACGCTTTGTTATTGCAGGAGCAGAGAAGTTGCCAAAAGAGATAGCAGAGCTGTTTAAGTCTAAGTTTGGAAAGACCATCTTGGAGGGGTATGGAACGACAGAGACCACACCTGTCGCTAGTTGTAATATTCATGATGCTATAGACCCTGATGACTACCATGTACAAGTTGGAAATAGAGCAGGGAGTATCGGTTTGGCTCTGCCTGGAAGTAGCTTTATGATAGTTGACCCAGATACATTCAAACCTCTGCCAACAGGAGAGGATGGGATGATGCTTATCGGTGGTACGCAGGTGATGAAAGGTTATTTGGGAGATGAGGAGAAGACCAAATCGGTGATTAAAATGATAGATGGGATTCGTTGGTATGTCACTGGCGATAAAGGTCATGTCGATGAGGATGGATTTGTAACGATTGTTGATAGATATAGCCGTTTTGCTAAGCTTGGTGGGGAGATGGTGAGTCTTGGATTAGTCGAGAGTGAGATTGGAAAGCTGTTGGGTGAAGATGACCAGATTTCTGTAACGGCTATTCCTGATGCTAAAAAAGGGGAGAAGTTGGTGTTGCTTTTGGAGGGTGAAAAAGATTTGGATGAGTTAAAAAGGGAGATTAAAGGGCTTGGCATAAATCCTCTGTATGTTCCGAGTAGTTATTTTAAAGTGGATGAGATTCCTAAACTTGGGACGGGTAAGGCTGATTTTAAGGGGGCTAAACGATTGGCTCTTGAATTGGTGTAGGGGCAGACCGATGTGTCTGCCCTATGTTCGCATACAAAAATGTTAATAATTTCAAAAAAATATATCTAAATTTATAGATTGGTTTACATTAAAGGCATTGGGTAGACACATTGGTCTACCCCTACGGCTATCTCATACTATAGTGGTTACCCTTGTTCGCATGAGGGAAAAGAACTTTCTCAACTTTAGATAGATGATAAACAGCTTTTGAGTAACCAGCTTTAGAAGCGAGTTTAAACCAGTATCTAGCAAGATGAAGCTGTTTTTTTACCCCTCTACCTTGGAGAAAAGATAGACCCATGTAGTATTTAGCTTCAGCATGACCATTTCTAGCAGCTTTATGAAACCAATTAAAAGCAGTTCTCTCATTTTTTGCAACTCCATTACCAGAAGCATACATCATAGCCAAGTCAAATTGAGCAACAACATTACCTTTTTTAGCTGCTCTAGTAGCAAAGAATAATTTTTTAGAACCATTTTTAACATTTTGTTGGTGAGCAGAAGAGACTCTCATATCTCTAGCATGTTGATACATATCAGTTGTTTTAGCGTTTAGGTTGATAGAGGCTAGAAGTAAGATTGCGATAAGTAGAGTTTTCATTTTAAATCCTTTAATTGTTTCTTAAGCATAGTATATAACATAAAACATTATGTTAAACTTATATTTATTAAAAAAATAACAAAAAAAATCATTAATATTAAAATTTAAATAATATTT
>NZ_JAACKB010000436.1 GCF_010892395.1 Sulfurovum sp. bin170 | reverse complement strand
ACGAAAAGTTACTTATTTCTGAGGAAAATATGGTTAGGGTTGCTATGCTTAGGATTACAGTGAGAAAATGTGTGTAGATTTATCACGGATTGCTACTTATATGCGATCTGCATTTTCAGAATCGGCGTGTTTACACCCGAACTATTTGGTTCAAAAAAAGCTTAGTTTATTGGAGTTGGGGTAGCCTAAGGAGAAATCACCCTCTCCTATCAAACCACCACATCAAAGCAAAAAGCAATCCCGTAGTCTTAGCAATTGACTCATCAAAAATAAACTCTCTAGCTTTGGATATAGGCATATCAACAACCTCTATCAGCTCTGTTTCAATACCTCCACCATCACTAACACGCATAGATTCTGTCACTTCTGTGTAGAATATCGTCTGCTTAGAACCTGCAAAACCAACAGCATTGTTTACCTGTGTGATTCGCGTTATACTCTCCACAGGAACAGCATAACCACACTCCTCCTCTATCTCCTCCATAGCAATCTCGGCTAATGTCAACTCTTTGTCAACGATACCTGCACATAGCTCTACAGTTATACCATCTTGAGTACCACCCATATATACAGCAGGTCGAAACTGCTTTACCAATACAAAGCTATCTCGCTCTTTGTGGTAGATTAAAATAGCCACAGAGTCGTGAGCTTTTACGACCTCCCAACTCTTCTCTATACCATTCTGCTTATAAGTCACAAATGCTGACTCTATAAACTTTGGATTTTTCAACTCATGCAATCTGAAATCTTCTATCTTACTAACCATTACCAACCTATACTTTTATAATACTCTCTCATATCAGGAGTCACTAAACGCTCTTGAACTGTATTCCAAACATAAGAGGGTCTATTCTCATCAAAAATCGTGTCAATTATCTTTGTATATCTCTTTTTTCGTCTTAAATAAGCCTTTTTCTCTTTGCCACTAACCCCTTTTGAAGAGAATTTCACCATACGCATCGGATTAATCGCTCGTCCATTCAAATAGACACCAAAATGCAAGTGAGGGCCTGTGCTTCTGCCTGTGCTTCCCACATAACCAATCACCTCACCTTTATTAACAGTTTTACCACTCTTTGTTTTGATTCTACTTAAATGGGCATATATTGTAGCATAACCATCTCTATGTCTTATCTTAACAAGATTTCCATTTGCACCTTTCCATCTAGCAAAAGTTACCTTTCCTTTGGCAACAGCCAAGATAGGTGTACCTCGTTTTGCACCAAAATCTGTTCCAAGGTGTGCTTTCCATCGTTTCAATACAGGGTGAAATCGTCTATGGGTGAAATGTGAAGTAATTCGTATATGTTTGAGTGGTTTTCCCATATATTTTTTGACCAGCTCCTCTCCATCTTCATCATAATATTTACCATCGGTATGCTTAAAGACATAGTGCCTTTTTTTGTGGGACTCCAACATCGCTACTTTAATATCAGGGATACCAATAGGTTGACCTAAACGCATTTTTTGGTCATATACGATTGCTAGTTTGTCCTTTTTTTGAATACCACGAAAGTTTACACTATGTTTCATCACTTTGGTAAACTCATTGGCAAGTTTTCTGTTTTTGACTTTTTTGACAATATCTCTATGTGGGGTATTTTCTACTTCTAAAAGTGTTACATATGTATCTTTTTGGTACGAGACAGGAATCACCTCTACTTTGTAACAATCAGGTGTTCTAAATAGATGAAGTTGAAGCTCTTCACCTGTTGGAATAAGTGCTTGAAGTAGCACACCATTACTGGCTATCATCTCATAAAAACGCCTATTGGGGTCTATTTCAGAAATCAATTGAATGTCATCTTTATCCAACAAATCAATAATATCTTTAGAGATTTTATACTGCTCTAAATAGCTTTCAAAATCAAGACCTTTTTCCCAATAGTCATTACTAACTTTTGCTGAAAAAAGTGAAATAGTAAGCAGGATTACGACTGCAATATACCTCACAAGTAGTTCCCTTTTCAATAATACTCCTTTATTGCAACTCTATTATAGCCAATTGTGATTAAAAAAATATTTTTGAAATTTAGAAAAAAGCTACAAATAAGGATTTTTCTGTAAAATGCAAACATGAAACATCTTAGAGGCTACAAGAGGCGTTACTTTTCATTAGCAATCATTGCAATGTATTCAACGCTGTTTAAACTGTGTACTATCGACAGTAACCACCAGTATCATCTATATGCTTTTGAGTATCAAGAGTACAAAACATCCCCACCTTCTTTGTAATTGATTTCTGCAAAACTAGGAAACGAAAGCTTTAGCTTCGTCTCTTTCGGGGCTAAAGCCCAATGCCAATGAATTAGCGAGGCTGAAGCCATCGGTTCCTTATATGCAATCTGTATTTTCGGAATCGGCGTGTTCACACCCGAACTATTTATATTCAAAAAAAGCTTAATTCATTGGCATTGGGCTAAAGCCTCCGATTCCAAATAAGTTTTACAAAATATTTAATATAAAAAATACAAACTAAGGAAAACCATGAACCAAACAATAAAACAGAGCCTAATCACAATGCTACTTCTAAGCAATCATCTAATTGCCAACGAGAAACTAGAAGATATAACCGTAACAAGTGCCACAAAATCAACTCAAAAAATTGAGAATACAACTAGCAATATTGATGTCATAACAGCTGACGAGATAGAAGAGCGACACTATACAACAGTAACAGAGGCTCTAAACTCCATAGCAGGGGTAAATTTCACAAGCAATGGAGGTCTTGGACAATCAACATCATTATATCTAAGAGGATTTGATAGCAAGAGAGTACTAGTCCTCATTGATGGCATCCGATATAATGATGTGAGTGGACTCTCGGGAGCTCCTTTTGAACATCTCATGATACATGACATAGAACAGATAGAGGTGATAAAAGGAGCTAACTCTGGAATTTGGGGTGCGGATGCTTCGGCTGGGGTTATCAACATTATTACCAAAGGGGCAAAAGAGGGGTTTCATATCCGTGCTTCACAAGAGTTTGGTAGTTTTGAGACCTCAAAAAGCAATGCAAATCTCTCTTATAAAAATGACCAATTTTATCTGAAAGCTTCACATAATCGAGTGCAAACCAATGGATTTTCGGCTGTTGCTCCAAGAGGTGAAGATTTGAATGATTTTGAAGATGATGGATACAAAAACAGCAGTACCTCACTTAAAGCAGGATTTGAGATTAATGAAAAAAATAGGATAGACCTCTCTCATACCATTATCAATGCCTCCAACGAGGGGGATGCTTATGATAGTGCCACCTATAGCTTTGACCCAAATAGCCAATACAACAGCAAAAGCAAACATCGGTTTAGCAAGATAACTTATCACCATGTTGATAGCTTTAATGAGGTTGATATATTTGCCAAAAGCTCTAAGTTTAGCAGGAAATATCCCGATGATGCCTTCTCTAAAAATTTTGATGGTGAAGTCAATGAGTATGGACTGACCTCTAAAATTCCCTATAGAACAGAGGATTTTGTAGTCTGGGGAGGAGAGTTTAAAGATTTTAAACACAAAAATAGTATTGATAAGAAGTATGATAACAGGGCATTTTTTATTACCAATAGCAACTCATTTGGTGGTATAACAGGGGGTAAAAGCATCTTTACTCAGTCTATAAGGCAAGACAACTATAGTGATTTTGATAACAAGCTAACAGGCAAAATAGGTCTCAAACATATCCATAAAAATATTGAGGGCTTCTCAACTACTCTAAACTACGGAACAGCCTATAATGTCCCAACTCACTACAATCTCTATGACCCATTTTCAGGAAACAGCTCACTTACCCCTGAAGAGACCAAAGGCTATGATGTAACGCTAGAGTATAAAAATTTAAAAGCTACCTATTTTGACAACACTGTAGAGGATATGATTGACTACCAAAGCAACTACGATGCTGAAGGGAACTGGATAGGGGGGAACTATCAAAATGTAAAAGGTAAATCTGAAATCAAAGGTTTTGAGGTATCTTATCAACAGGAAGTTTTATCGGATTTTCTACTATCTTTAGCATACACCAACCTAGATGCCAAAGATAGAGAGGAAAAAGCGTTAGCAAGAAGAGCCGAACAGAGTCTGAAATTTGCACTTGACTACTATGGTATCGACAAACTTCACCTAGGGATTAATGGTGAATATATAGGTGAAAGATACGACAAAGCAGACAAACAAGGTCAACAGACAGGAAAATATACCGTTGCCAATTTCACTGCTAACTATGAAGTTGATTCACACATGAGCATCTATGGAAAAGTGGAAAATATCACTGATAAATATTATCAGACCATTGATGGGTATTCTACTGCTCCAAGAGCTGTTTATGGTGGGATGAGACTTGCTTATTAAATTATTTGGTCGGTTATCACCGACCCTACTGGTGTTCTTTTCATTATCTTTACAGGCAGAGGAACGCATTATCGCCCTTAGCCCCTCCATCAATGAAATTATTTACGCTTTGGGTGCAGGTGATGAGATGGTAGGGAATATAGAGTATTGTAACTATCCCAAAAAGGCTCTAAAAATTCCAAAGGTTGGAGGGTATTTCTCTCCTAGTTTAGAAAAAATTATTGCCCTAAAACCTAGCATAGTGGTTATGGAGAGCAATAATTATAAACTTAGCCAACAACTTGATAAATTGGATATAAAGAGTAAAATAGTCGATATAGATACCTTGGAGAGTATTAAAACTTCTATAGTAGCACTAGGCAAAATATTTGACAGAGAGAAAAATGCTACAGATATCGTAGGAGATATTAACAGTGGTTTAGATGCACTAAAAAATATAGTCAAAGATAAAAAAATCCTCATGGTCATAGGTCACAACACCTCACTAAATAGGCAGATTTTTGTAGCAGGTCAAAACCTATATTTTGATGATATTATTAAAGAGAGTGGAAACCAAAATGCTTTTCAGACCACAAGAAAAGGGCAACCAATCTTAAATATGGAGAATATTATTGCGACCAATCCTGATATAGTTATACTCTTAAGCCCATATATAAAGGAGAAAGGATTAACTAAAAAGGAGCTGTTGGAGCCGTGGAAATCACTGCCTATTAATGCCAGTAAAAAAAACTCCATCTATATTATAGATAAAATTTATGCAGGGATTCCAAGTGATAGATTGGTATATTTTTTAGAAGATTTTAGAGAGATTTTGAATGACTATAAAATCAACCTCTTGCAGAACTAGGAACCGATGGCTTTAGCCCAATGCCAATGAATTAGCGAGGCTGAAGCCATCGTTTCCTTATATGCAATTTGCATTTTCGGAATCGGCGTGTTT
>NZ_JAACKB010000435.1 GCF_010892395.1 Sulfurovum sp. bin170 | reverse complement strand
TGTTTTTTTTATAAAAGGATTTAAAAATGTTCAATAAAATATTATTAACAATTATTACACTCAATAGTTTTATGTTATCTCAGGATGAGTTTACTTCTGAAAGATTTTTAGGTATAGAGACAGGATATGGTGAAGTATCATCACGAAATGTTATAGGTGCAAATGAAGCGAATAGAGGTGTTGAGTTCGGTTTTAGACTTGGTGCTCAAAATGAAGAGTGGCGAACAACCATATCAGGACACCAGTTTAACAAAAACAGTCAAAAATACTTCCGTACCATGTTAGCATTTGATAGATTTATCTGGTCTAGTTTTTATGAGACAGATAGAATTGTCTTCAAGCCATATCTTGGTGGTCATGTCGGTTGGTTAAAGTATACAGATAAAAGTATTGAAGATAATGGCTTCATATATGGTGGTCAAGCAGGTCTTGCATGGAATGTTATAAAAGAGGTCGATTTTGACTTGGGATATAGATATTCATTCTCTGATGTCAACAGCGTTGATGATATAGGCTCAGTTGTATTTGCCATCAATTATTTATATTAAAAAAGGATTTTAGAATGAGACAATTTTTTAGATTTAGCATACTATTTGTAGTATTACTCTTTACAGCATGTGATAGTGGAACTACTAGTTCATCAACTTCAGGAGATGAGATTGAAGTTCAAACAAAACAGAGTCTAATAGACTCATCACAAAAGAGGTTCCATTTGGAACTCTCAATGAAAAACAACTATACGGATGGCGTAGTAGCAGAACTCTCCAATATATCACTAGATTTGGATGATTGTAGCATAAGTGAAAGTAACCTAAATATAGTGGATAACAGAGTTCAATTTTCTGAACCATTGGAGTCTCGCACTCTTCTATTCACCGTAGATTTTACACAACCTTGTCTGCCTACAGGATATACAATAAATGGCAACACTCTTTTGACCTATGAAGGAACTTCAACAAAAAATGCCTACCAATCAAAATTTCAAGAGATAACTATTGATGGCAACTTAACAATTGAGGATACCCAATCTATATTTGAGTATGATGTTAAACTAGAGTCTGTTGATGATGAACCAAAAATAGAACTGGATAGCAAAAAACGATACAAACTCTCTTTGGTCAATTTTAGCTCTGGCACAGATGTCCAAGAGGATAGAGTTCACTCT
Source organism: Sulfurovum sp. bin170 (assembly GCF_010892395.1). Classification (GTDB taxonomy): domain Bacteria; phylum Campylobacterota; class Campylobacteria; order Campylobacterales; family Sulfurovaceae; genus UBA1140. The sequence goes on along the minus strand of NZ_JAACKB010000435.1, from coordinate 1,961 downwards.
ATGACCATCAGAAGTAGCGACCCATCACAAGTGCAACTTATCGACCCAAACAACTATAATAGAGACCAAGGTCAAGCACACTCGGAGCTGACATTTAATAACCAAAATGGAATGGTTTTCTATATCCAAACATATGATAATTCAGGGATAGCAAACTTTGATGTAACAATTAGCTATACCAATAATAGAGGTGAAGTTTATGATATAGAGAGAAGAACTTCTGTGGTTATTCTCTCAGGTGAGCCAACAGCATTTTCAATCAATGATACAGGTGTAGAGTACAACCCTGAGACCAAGTGGTTCACACAGACATTCCTTATCTCCGCATCAGATAAATACAACAATATAATAAATGTTCCTTCCAAAATTAATGTCTCGGCTATGGCAGATTTTAGGGATAACAATGGAAAAGGAGATAGAGTCTTATACGGAAAATTTGGCTCTGTTGGAGGGGAACTTATTGCTGATAAAGATAACCATAGTGCTTCATTTAAAGCTACCAAAGATGTATTTAACAATATAGATCCAGAGAGAGATTTTTTGCTACTTTTTGGCGATGCTACCACTAGTGAAGCCTTAGGAAAATGGGATATAGATACCTATAACAACAGTTCAACCGTACTCAATTTGAGCAGTGCCTATTATGGTGAAAATCATACCAATTTAGGTTTTGCCGTAGGTCACAACTATATGAATGAGATATGTAGTAGCGAATCCAAAGAGTGGGAGCTTCAAATCGACTCTACGGATGGAACCTATCAACTAGATGATGAGGGTAAAGCATCTGTAACACTAAAATTCCCTAACTATATGATAGGTAAAAAGATAGCTCTAAGTGTTAACTTCTCAGGAAAAGAGAGAAGAGCAGGAGAGGTTCATTTTCAGACTCTGTATAGTTTTAACGGTGTTACAACTCCAGAGGCAATCACTATAGATGCAAATACAACCACCCCTACCTCCATGACACACTTTTTTAGAGTTGATACAGGAACAGAAGATACCTTTATGGTCAAAAATGCTAAAGTTGATTGTATTACAAAAACAGAAAATGTAATAATTACGAAACTTATAGAAAATAGTCCGATTAAAAATATCTCCGATTGTGCAGACAATGGAGAGACAGCCTACTGGCAACTATCTCTTGAACTTATTGATTTAGAAAAGGCAGGAAGTTTCTCGTTTGAAGAGTGTCAGGTCTCTAGTTTTCTTGATGAGTTTTAAAGTAGGTTCGGTAACACCGAACATATGCCATATTAATTCATAAAACTATTTGAACACCGAACATTTTAACATCAAAATATAAATAAAAGATATTTCAATTTATGCAAACCGTTAATGTTCGGTGTTACCGAACCTACGGGATGAATATTTCCAATCGTTGATATTTTCCACCCAACCGTGCTTTACAGGATTGTTGTAAATGTATTCGATTATACTTCTCAACTCTGTTTCATCTCTTATGGTATGTTCATAAAATCGTTTTTGCCATATAGGTTTATAGCCCTCTTTTTCAAGCCCTCCACCTCTTCTATAGTTAGACCTGTTTTTATAGATATAGTTTCAACATCTAAAATATCTAATAGATTTTTAGCAATATCTCTTTCTCTCTTCTTTTTCTCTTGCTTTATCTTCTTTTCACTGTTCTCTCTCTCCTCTTTCATCCCCTCTAGTTTACCAACCCCATAAGAGGAAAAAATCATACTAGCTTCATAATGCAAATTACTCTGATACTCACTATAAGCTATCCTCTCCTCCTTTTTTAGGTTAATAACATCAAACTCTTTTTGAGCCTTTTTAATCCCTTTAGCAGTAAAACTATCTTTTATTTTTGCATTTTTTAGAAAATATATCCACTCATCAAGACCATCTTTTGCATTATCATCAAATTTTTTTAATTTTAATATATAGTACTCAGGAAAGATAGACTCTATCTTTTTCACTCCCAACATCTCTTTTTGATT
>NZ_JAACKB010000056.1 GCF_010892395.1 Sulfurovum sp. bin170 | reverse complement strand
TATCTCTGTATTTCAATACAAAATTGACTGGAAAACAGATATAGATGCCAAGCCATTTGTAGATATGATAGTAGGTGTCAATGGTGCTGGAAAAACAACGACAATCGCCAAACTAGCTGCATACCAACAGAAAAATGGTAAAAAAGTTATCCTTGGGGCAAGTGATACTTTCCGTGCAGCAGCGATAGAACAACTAACAAGATGGGCAAAAAGATTAAACATACCAATAGTTGCAACAAGACAAGGACATGACCCCTCAGCAGTGGTATATGACACTATCAGCTCGGCAATGTCAAAAGATATAGACCATGTACTTATAGATACAGCAGGAAGACTACATACACAGACCAATCTAGGTGAAGAGCTGAAAAAGATGGTAAGAATAGCAGGAAAAGCGATGGAGGGAGCTCCACACCGTAAAATACTTATTTTAGATGGTACTCAAGGAAGCTCAAGCATCAATCAAGCCAAAGCCTTCAACGAAATGATAGGAATAGATGGTATAATAATTACAAAGCTTGATGGAACAGCTAAAGGTGGTTCAGTGTTATCAATCGCTCATGAACTTCAGATGCCAATCTACTATATAGGAACAGGAGAACAACCCGATGACCTCATACAGTTCAAAGCAGACGATTATGTCAATACTATTTTAGATGAGATTTTTATTTAAACTACTAACCCCTATTATAGTCTTACTGTTTATAGCTCTCTCTCTACTATTATTGGAAGAGAGGAGAGTTTTTGATATAAGAACATTAGCTCAAATTGACCCTATCCCTAAAACGGAACAGCTTATCAAAGAGAAAAAATATGCAGATGCACATGAATATCTCTCCTACTTCATGGAGTACAGTTATGTCAACCAAAATCCAAAAGCAGTAACACTTTTAGCAGATATAGATAAAATACGAGCTAGTTATTCTTATAGAAAAGATAAATTTTTTGAAGGGGTCACAAAAGGTAAAAGCGATGAGGATATTGGAAAAGTCTCAGCCATCATCTCAGATTTTTTAATTATCGGTGATATTCGAGACCTAACCATAGCAGGAACAAACTACGCCAATGGTAAAGAGGTAGACAAAACTATAGTAGCACTCTCATCATTGGGAATATTGGCATCTGCATCAACTCTCTATTCACTAGGAGCCACTGCACCTGTCAAAAGTTCTATATCTGTTCTAAAATTTGGCAAACGAGCAGGTAAAATCCCACCTTGGCTAAACAAACAGATAATTAGACAAGCAAAAATATCTACAGATACAAAATCTATAAGCAATATACAAAAACTACTTGAACCTATTCACAATCTATACGAAAAAATGGGTCTGAATCAAACACTAAACTTAGTCAAAAGAACCAAAAACTTTGATGAACTAAAAGGAATGGTCAAGCTATCAAGTAGATTTGGCAAAAAAAGCAATATACTACTCCAAAACGGTGGAGCAAAATCTCTAAAACTAATAAAAGAGATGCCAAATGTCAAAAATGCCAATCTGCTCTACGCCTCAACCTACGGTTCAAGAGGAATTACTGCAATAAAAAAGATGGGTCAGAGCAAATTTATGAGTAGAATGAAGTTTACAGCAAACCTTGCAAAAACAGGTTATAAAGGAAACTTCAACTCTCTCTTTACTAAACTTTTGAATACAATCCCCACAAAAGTTCTTTTTGGTATCGCTTTTTTAGGGCTTTTTTATTTTCTGTATAAATTCTCTTTTTTGGTTCGGAGGGTTTATTCGTCGTCTTAATACCTTGTTCTATTTATTTGTAAAATTCAATAGACATCTTTCAAAACTAGGAACCGATGGCTTTAGCCCAATGCCAATGAATTAGCGAGGCTGAAGCCATCGTTTCCTTATATGCAATTTGCATTTTCGGAATCGGCGTG
>NZ_JAACKB010000434.1 GCF_010892395.1 Sulfurovum sp. bin170 | reverse complement strand
TTTGAACCAAATAGTTCGGGTGTAAACACGCCGATTCCGAAAATGCAGATTGCATATAAGGAACCGATGGCTTCAGCCTCGCTAATTCATTGGCATTGGGCTTTAGCCTCGTCTTGTTCGGGACTAAAGTCTCCGATTCCAAAGAGTTTTGCAAGATGTTTAATGAAAAGTGAAAAGTGAAAAGTGAATAATGATGGTCTGTTTTCATGTTAGATTCCTAAGCAGTCATTAATTGTGTAGAAACCACTCTCTTGGTCTGTTATCCATCCTGCTGCTCTGATTGCACCTTTGGAGAAGGTCTCTCGGCTTGTTGCTGTGTGGTTTAGCTCCAAGAACTCTCCGTCATTATAGAAGCCTACTGTATGTCTTCCTACTATATCTCCACCTCTAAGTGCCATTACGGCTATCTCATCTTTGGTTCTTGCACCTATCTGCCCATCTCTACCAGAGATTCTAACATCATCCAAATCTTTTCCACGACCCTTGGCTGCAAACTCAGCTAAAGTTAATGCGGTTCCAGATGGTGCATCAACTTTGTGTCTATGGTGTTGCTCTACAATCTCTATATCAAAATCTTTGAGCGTTGCAGATACCTGCTCTACAAGCTGTTTAAGTAGTGCGATACCTGCTGACATATTAGAGGAGTATAGTACTGGCATCTCTTTAGATGCTTCCGTCAAAAGATTCTCTTGATGAGGAGTAAATCCAGTAGTTGCAATAACAAGTGGTGTAGGATTTTTAAGTGCAGACTCCAACAAATCCTGCGTCGCGACAGGAGCAGAGAAATCAATAACAACATCACAGTTCTCTAAAAAAACCTGCATACTGTTAGTAATCAAAACAGTATCTGGAACAGCTACTTTGAGCTCATCAAACACATGTAAAACAGCTAACTCTAATCCATCTTCTGCCAGTACATTGTTGATAAGATGTTCACCCATTCGTCCTGTACTTCCCAATATTCCTACTTTTGCCATTTTGATAATCCTAGCGTTGAATTTTGTGGAATTATACACGGTTTTTTCTAATGTAGTGATTATGTTTGTGGAGGGTAATTATATAAGCTTCTACCATGCCTAATCGGCGATGCGTTAATTTTATATTAAGGTAGAAGTTATAAAAATCGTTATGAAGAGCCATAAAAAAACTTAGGAGGGGAAAATTATGTCTCTCATGACCGTAGTATACCTGTAATTAGTGTCTTAATTGTGTTTATTAATAAAAATTACGCCTGTTCTTGAATATAAGCAATAACTTGCAACGCGGCCGCAGCACCATCACCCGCAGCTGATACAACCTGTTTTGGAGCCTCTATTCGCATATCACCAGTAGCAAAAAGTCCCTCTATAGAAGTTTTCATACTCAGGTCAACAATCACCTGTCCCCACTCATTCATATCACAGATAAACGCACCTGACTCATCTTTTAACACAGAGTTATTTACATTATGACCAGCAAAGATAAATACCCCTGGGACTTCAAGATTGGAGGTCTCTTCTGTTTTCACATTTTTGAGCTTAAGCCCAGTCACACCCATCATATCACCCTCTATCTCTTCTATTATCGTATCAGTAATCATATTGATATTCTCTGTTCTTCTGATTCTATCTACCATTGATGGAGAGGCTCTAAACTCATCTCTCCTGTGAATAAGATTGACCTCTGCACAGATATTTGATAGATAGTGAGCCTCTTCCAAAGCAGTATCTCCACCACCAAGAACAGCTACTGATTTACCTTTATAGAAGAACCCATCACATGTCGCACAGGTACTCACACCTCTTCCCCATAGCTCATCTTCACCTTTGATACCCGTTCGCTTTGGTGTGCTTCCTGTTCCTACGATAACCGTTTTTGCCTCTACTGTGTCACCACTTTCAAGAGTTACGGTAAAATGTTCACCTGTTTTAGCAACTCGTTCTACTTTTTTCATCTTATGAGTAAGACCAAAAGCGAAACACTGCTCTTGCCATGTGTCCATAAAATCCATACCTGTCTTACCATGCTGATAAAATCCTGGATAGTTCTCTATCTCAGAGCTTTGAGTAATCTGTCCACCTGGCATACCCATCTCAAACATTACAACATTTTTAAGACCACCACGAGTCGCATAAAGTCCTGCTGTTAGTCCTGCTGGACCCCCGCCTATAATTGCACAATCTAACATTTGCTATCCTTCATACCTGTTTTTATTACTAAAAGAGTAGTAGATTTAATATTTGATAAAGATTTATTGAGAAAAGAGAGAAGTCCCATGCGAAGCATGGGAAGTTAAGTTACACTAACCTTACTTTTTTGGTGCGTTAGAAAACAGCACCCTACAGTAGAGCATTGATTTTTGCAGCAAACGCATCTTTTGAAGCAGCACCAACCATCTGGTCAACAAGCTCACCATCTTTGAAGAATAGAATAGCAGGGATTGAACGGATACCATATTTCACAGCAACATCCTGTTGCTCATCTGTGTTTACTTTACAGATAGTTGCTTTTCCATCAAAATCCTCTGCTAGTTCTTCTACTACAGGAGCAATCATTCTACAAGGTCCACACCAAGGAGCCCAAAAGTCTACCATTGTTACACCCTCTGCAATTGTTGCCTCAAAATTGTCACTTGTTAAATCAATATATTTTGCCATATTGTCTGTCCTTTAATTAGTTAAATTGGTTAATGTCGTAATTATACATCAACTTTGTTAAACCTAAATTATTAATTTTCAGGTTTATTACAGTGCATTTATAACTAAACTTTTCTTTATTGTCAAGAGTTTTCAAGACAAATTTCAGGATACTCTGAGGAACGAGTCCCCTCAATAGCTTTAGTTGATGCACCTTTCACTGTATAGACAAATGCAATCTTTGGCTTATCCGTTCTATTTGCATTGGCACGATGAAGCAGTAGAGAGTGAAAAAGAACTATGTCACCTCTTTGCAAAGTTGTTGATACCTCTGTTTCTATAAGTGACATATTTTTAGAATAATCTGTTCTGAAATACTCTTTTTCATCAAACTGCTCTGGTTCATAACTCATCTTGTGACTCTTTGGTATAAACTCCAAAACCCCATTTTCACTATACTCATCATCAAGGGCTAACCATACACTCACAAGATTATCATCTGAAAAATGCCAATAGCGTCTATCTTGATGCCATCCTGTCTCTGTACTTGTATTTGGCATCTTGGTCATAATAGAGTTATGATGAGCCATAGTAATCACAACTTGGTCGTCAAGTACCTGCTCCAAAATAGGACGAATCTCTCTATCCTCCATCCACTCTTTAAAAAGTATATCACGATAATATACTTGTCGCAAACGCCTTACAGTAGGACTCCTCTCCTCTAGTTTTGAGCTATAATCCACCACATCTCTACGATAATCTTTGGATTTATCCCCATACCCTATCTCTGTCTCTATAGGCTCTATTTTATGTTTTAGATGAGCTTTTGCCACATCCAATATCGCTTCACACTTTGCTCTATCTGCGAAGTCTCGTATTATCAAAAATCCATTGGTGTTAAATGAATCTAGTTGCTCTGTTGTAAGTTGCATCAGCTGACCTTCTAATTAAATTAATCTATTATAGCTATAATAAATTAAAAATTTAAAGGTCTATATCAATGAATAGTCTATCTGTTGTCATCCCTGTATATAATAATCCAAAAACTATAAAAAAAGTTACAGAAGAGAC
>NZ_JAACKB010000433.1 GCF_010892395.1 Sulfurovum sp. bin170 | reverse complement strand
CTAGTTACATCAATTGCTACCTCATCACTATTGGCACAATCAGGAGAGTCACTATTTACTAACTACTGTGCAGGGTGTCACCACAGTGTGGTGGGTGTCAATGAATCAGGAGGTGAACAGACTAATGTTTATGAAGCACCTTATGCTAAAACGGTTATTGAAAAACTTAAAACTGAAACTAAAACAAAAGAGGCATTTGTGGCTTTTGTCAAAGATTATATTGATGAACCTACTAAACGAAAATCTCTTTATGGAAAAAAAGCCATCAAAAATTTTGGTCTAATGCCCTCTCTCAAAGGAGCGATGAGTGATGAAGAGTCAACCAAATTGGCAGAGTATATGTATAGTGATTATAACAAAAAGAAAATAGCAGAAAAAATTGTACCTTCTAAAACTACTGAGACATTAACTCCATCAGAAAAAGCCAACGAGTCACTTTTTGCAAAACACTGTGCTAGTTGTCACACTACTGTAGTGGGTGTGGATGAGTCTGGTGGAAAACTAACCAATGTCTATGACGCACCGTATGCAAAAGATGTGATGAGTAAACTCAAAGATGAAACCAAAACAAAAGAGGCATTTATCGCTTTTCTCAAAGATTATATAGATACACCAGATAAGCGAAAATCTCTCTATGGAAAAAAAGCCATCAAAGATTTTGGTCTAATGCCATCTCTTAAAGGGGTGATGACCGATGAGGAGTCAACGGGATTAGCTGATTATCTTTATGAAAAATATACAGATTAAATGAGAAAGAGTCAGTCATATAGGTATATGAACTGACTTTTAGGTTTAAAGAATATACCTAGTAACATCCTCACTATCTACAAGCTTCTCTAACTTAGAGTCTATCAAAGCTTTATCTATAACAATCTTCTCCCCAGCATGTTCATCAGCATCGAAACTTATCTCTTCGACAATCTTCTCCATAATAGTGTGAAGTCGTCTAGCACCTATATCCTCAGTCTTCTCATTGGCAATTGCAGAGTATTGTGCAATACTTCGCAGAGCATCCTCTTCGAATACCAACTCAACTTTTTCAACACCAAGAAGTGCTTTATATTGCATAACAAGTGAGTTTTTTGGTTCTGTCAAGATTCTATATAGTGCCTCTGCATCCAAGGAATCAAGCTCAACTCTTAGAGGGAAACGACCTTGTAGCTCTGGAATCAAATCACTTGGTTTGGTCAAGTGGAATGCACCTGCTGCGATAAACAATATATGGTCGGTTTTAACCATACCAATCCGTGTTTGAACATTTGAACCCTCTACAATAGGAAGCAGGTCTCTTTGAACACCCTCTTTGCTTGGGTCTTGACGGGAATTGGAGTTGGCAGGAACAGCGATTTTATCAATCTCATCAATAAAAACTAGACCACCCTCCTCTATCTTTTTAATTGCTAAATCTTTTAACTTCTCCTCATCAAAAAGCTCTTCACTCGCCTCAACAGCCAAGATAGTTTTTGCTTCTTTGACTGTAACCTCTTTCTTTTTGCCTTTTTTATTGAGACCACCAATCACTTTGATAATGGACTCTTGCACACTTGCCATCTCTGGGGGCATATTGCCTCCACCTGCGACTTCAATCGTTGGGGAGGGCATATCAATCTCTATCTTTAGATGGTCAAGCTTACCCTCTTCGAATTTTTTCTGCATCTTTGCAAATGAGTTCTCATAATCAGACTGTTTCTGCTCACTAGCACCTGCTGGAAGTGGTGGAAGAAGCTTCTCTATGATTTTATTTTCAATATATATCGCAATCTTCTCTTTGTTAAGCTCATTCTGCTCTTCTCGAACTATCTGCAGAGCATTAGCCGCCAAGTCACGAATCATCGACTCAACATCTCGACCCACAAAACCAACTTCGGTATATTTACTAGCCTCTATCTTTATAAATGGAAGACTCATCATAATCGCTAATCGTCTAGCTATTTCGGTCTTACCAACGCCAGTACTACCTATCATCAAGATATTTTTTGGCATCACATCTCTTTGTAAATCCTCGCTAAGTTGCATCCGTCTATAACGGTTTCGCAGTGCTACAGCGATAGTTTTTTTTGCATTCCCCTGACCAATGACATATTTGTCTAAAAATGATACAATCTCTTTTGGTGTGAGATTGGTCGATATTTTGTTACTCAATTTTTATAACTCCAGTAGTTTTATATTTGTATTTGTATAGATGCAGAGTTCCCCTGCAATTGTTAGGCTCTCTTTTACCAACTCTTTTGCTGACATATCAGTATGTTTGTCCAAGGCTCTGGCGGCTGATATAGCATAGTTTCCACCTGAACCGATGGAGGCTATCTTGCCATCCTCTGGCTCTACCACATCTCCTGTACCTGTCAAGATAAAGATATGTTCTCTATTTAGTACTAGCATCATCGCTTCGAGTTGTCGCAGATGCTTATCTTTTCTCCACATCTTAGAGAACTCTATCACAGACTTTAGCAAATCACCCTTTTTCTCATTCAAGATATTCTCAAACATATCAAATAGGTTAAAAGCATCAGCCGTACTACCTGCAAATCCTGCCAAAATCTCACCTTTGTGAAGTGAACGAATCTTGGTAGCATTACCTTTTAGTATAGTATTGCCAAAACTCACTTGACCATCACCACCGATGACAGCATTTTTCTCGCCTTTATAAGCAAGTATCGTTGTTGCGTGAAACACTCTCTACTCTCCTGCCACTTCAATAGTAAGCATAGCATGAATAGCATGTCCAAGTTTTACATCAATCTTGAACTCACCTGTTAGCTTTATCGCTTTTTTAAGCTCAATATTTCTCTTGTCTATCTTGATATTTAGCTCCTCTTCAACAGCTTTAGCAATATCATCTTTTTTCACAGAACCTCGGATACCTACAGGTGCAAGTTTTTTTGTAATTACAATTTTTGCAGCCTCTAGCTTCTTTTTTTCTGCTGTAAACTGCTCAATCTCATCAGCCAACTCTTTAGCCCTCTGCTCCTGCTCAGCTTTCCACTTCTCTACAACATCAGGAGTAGCCAACTTAGCCATCCCTTTACCAATCAAAAAGTTTTGACCATAGCCATCTTTGACCTCTTTAATCTCACCTTTTTTACCTAAACTTTTTACATCTTTTATTAGTAATACTTTCATTTATAATCCTTAATCTGCTATTAGGCAGTTAGTAATTTGTAATTTTAGCAAGTTTTGTTTAGAGATGAGATATAATCATGATATTAATTATCTATTTTTTAACACCATATGTTAGATATAATTAATAAATAT
>NZ_JAACKB010000432.1 GCF_010892395.1 Sulfurovum sp. bin170 | reverse complement strand
GTTATTCTAAAGATATTTAGCATTGATATTATTCTATCTTCACTATAATGATGACTATTATAATCTACTCTAAATGATAATTTATGATTTGAAAAAGAACCATTGATGTCTATATCTATCTTACTATACTCTTCTTCTGAAACCTCTGCACCTGAATACTCATCTTTCAACTCAAAGATACTATCCCTTTGATTATCCATCTCTCCTAAATAATTGAAACTAATGACAGGGGTTTTTTCTATCTCTATCTTCTCACTAAAGTATTTTAATACACCATAACCCACACCTTTATTTGGAATAGAATTAATTCTCTCTTTTATCTCTCTTACTATACTTGATATTTCTCTAGTCTCTAACAATCCTAAATCAACAGGAAACATCGTAGTAAACCATCCTATAGTTCTATCCAAGTTCAAATTTAAAACATCTTCTCTTCCATGTCCTTCCAAAAATATAACTTTATCTTCAAAATCATCTAGTGCTATGGATAAAGCACTCAATAGTATATGATTTATCTCTGTTTTATAGGCTCTATTGGCAGATTTAATCAACTCATATTCATCTTGACTAAACTCTATAAATGCTTGTTTAAGCTCCCTGTTTTTAACTTTTTTTATACTGTTGTTATCTTCTATTTTAGATAATATCTCATTCCAATAATCAGCCTCTAAAAGCAATTCTTCTGATGATGCATAGTTATCTATCACTTCTACATACTCTTGGAACGAGTGCGTCTTTAATGGCAAAGGTTTACCTAAATAAGATTGTTTTAAATCTTCTAATAAAACTCTCCAACTGACTCCATCAACAAGTAAATGATGAATGATAATAGAAAGTTTATAACAATCTTGAAGTTTAAATAGAGTAAATTTATATGGCTTAACTAAATCTATGTTCTTATGCAAATTATCTAATATATCTTTACCTATACTTATCTCTTCCTCTAAAACTATCTCATCAAGTATTATCTGCGTCGCTGTAGTATTAATATATTGCTTTATTTTATTCTCATTATCTATCTCAAAAGAAGCTCGAAGCATATCGTGGTGATTGTAAATATCTAAAAGTGCTTTCTCTAAACTATCTTTATCAAGTGTTAAATTAGCTGTGAGAATTACAGAGTGATTATAATGATGATACTCTTCAAAATCTTCAAAAAATGACTGTTGAATAGGAGAGAGTAAGACATCTCCTACAATATCATCTTGTGCTATACTATTTTTACTCTCTTTTAATAATGGTACAAGTTGAGCAATCGTTTGATGTTGGAAAAGCTCTTTTATTTTCAGTTGATAACCCAATTCCAATAGTTTAGAAGAGATTTGAATAGCCTTAATAGAATCTCCACCTATCTCAAAAAAGTTATCATCAATCCCAACGCTATCTAATCTCAATACCTCTTCAAATATAGTAGCTACACTCTCTTGTAATAAATTTTTAGGAGCTACATACCCCATATCTAATGACATATCCACCTCTGGCAGAGATTTTTTATCTACTTTTCCATTTGATGTGAGAGGTATAGTCTCTATTTCTATAAAAAAACTCGGTATCATATAGCTAGGTAGTTTCTCTTTAAGATGCTCTTTTACACCATTACTATCTCCGACTATATAGGCTATAAGCTGTTCATCTTTGACGATAACGACACTTCC
>NZ_JAACKB010000431.1 GCF_010892395.1 Sulfurovum sp. bin170 | reverse complement strand
ATGAATGACCTCTCTATGAGCCATCGAAGTCCTTATAAAAAATCGGCTAGAATTGTTGGTGATGTTATCGGTAAGTATCACCCACATGGTGACAACTCTGTATATGATGCACTAGTTCGTATGGCTCAACCTTTCTCTTTGAGGGCTCCACTTATTGATGGTCAAGGGAACTTCGGTTCTGTTGATGGAGATAATGCGGCGGCCATGAGATATTGTACTATAGGTAGTACTAGAGTAAAAACAGATATGGGTCTGGTTCAGATAAAAGATTTAGTAAAAGATAGTCAACTCAATAGTGATAGTGATTTGGATATTAAAGTTCTATCTATGGGCAAAAACAGAAATAGAGCTTCGAAATTTTTTAACTCTGGTACTCATGAAATTTATAAGCTTCAAACCAAAGAGGGATTTAGTGTTAGTGGAAGTGCCAATCACTTGGTCTTGACACTTACTACAGATAAAAATGGCAAACCTGTTTATGACTGGAAGAGGCTTGATGCTATATCTAGCGATGATAAGATAGTTATTGATAGAAGTGAAAAAATTTTAGATGATAAAGAAGCTACTCAGAGTGAAAAAAACTTAGCTATTATAGCAGGTTGCTTGGTTTCAGAAGGTTTTGTAAGTAAAAATAGAATGGGTTTTAACAATACAGACAGAGTCTATTTTGATAATTTTATTAGAGCTTGGGAATCTGAAATTGGAGAGAGTTATTATCTATCGAATAGAGTATTGCCATCAGGAAAAACTCTCTATGAATTTGATATTCATCTACAACACTCAAAAGATAGAGAGAAGATATTAAATTCTGATATCTATATAGCGATGCAAGGTCTAAAATCTAAAGAGAAAAGAGTTCCTGAATCTATCTTCTCTCTACCTAAAGAGGCACAAAAGATATTTTTACAATATCTATTTGAGGGAGATGGAAGTTTCTCTAAATTGGAGAAGAATACTCTAATCGTTCAATACTCAACAATTAGTCAAAAATTAGCGGAGGATGTTCAGCTTCTTCTTTTAGAGTTTGGGATTGTAGGCAAGATAGGAAAAGTCAAAGCGAGAGATGAGATAAAAGTCTATCTTGGTAATTTTAGAAATGTTAATAAATTTTATGAAAATATAAACTTTGCAACCTATAAAAGAGAGGGATTTAAGACTCTAATAGAGCAGGAGCTATTAAGAAGAGAAGAGAACAGTGGCTCACTGAGTAAAGATTATATCCCCTTTATAAGTGATTATATTAGAGGTGTCGTTAATAACTCATATTTAAAGAGATATAATTTTGATAGATATGAACGAATAGATAGAAATTTAGACAAAATTTTAAGTGAAATAAAACTGAATGCACTCCAACAAGAGTTTTTAGAATTTGTAGATAATAACTACTATTATGCTTCTGTAAAAAGTTGTGAGAAAACAGGTAAAAAAGATGTTGTCTATTCCATAAGGGTTGATAGTGATTGTCACTCATTTGTAGCAAATGGGCTTATTAACCATAATACCGAAGCTAGAATGACCAAGCTAACCGAACAGCTACTTATAGATATAGACAAAGATACGGTTGACTTTACTGCAAACTACGATGACTCTATGACAGAGCCTGATGTGTTACCTTCTCGTGTTCCAAATCTTCTTCTCAATGGTTCAAGTGGTATTGCCGTTGGTATGGCTACCAATATCCCTCCTCATCGTATGGATGAGCTTATTGAGGCTCTGTTACACATTATTGACAATCCAGAGTGTGAAGATTCTGAAATTCTCTCTATTATCAAAGGTCCAGACTTCCCAACAGGTGGGATTATCTTTGGTAAAAAGGGTATTACAGATGCTTATACTACAGGTAGAGGGCGAATTAAAGTTCGTGCCAAGACACATATAGAAGAGAAAAAGAATAGAGAAGTGATAATTGTTGATGAGCTTCCATATCAGGTTAATAAATCACGACTTATAGAGAATATTGCACATCTCGTTCGTGATAAAACTATAGAGGGTATTTCAGAGATTAGAGATGAGTCTGACCGAGAGGGGATGCGAATTGTAATAGAGCTTAAGCGAGATGCCATGAGTGATATTGTGCTGAATAATCTCTTTAAAAGTACACAGATGCAGACTACCTTTGGTATTATTATGTTGGCTATTGCAAACAAAGAGCCAAAAGTATTTAAAATTAGAGAGCTTCTTGAACTCTTCTTGCGACATAGAAAAACTGTTATCATCAGAAGAACCATTTTCCAACTTGAAAAAGCACGAGCCAAAGCTCATATCTTAGAGGGTCTAAAGATAGCTGTGGATAATATTGATGAGGTGATAAGAATCATCCGTCAGAGTGAGGATACTGAAACAGCGAGAGTTTCCGTAATGGATAAATTCTCTCTCTCTGAACTACAAGCCAATGCTATTTTGGAGATGAAGCTTAGAAGACTTACAGGTCTTGAGCAAGAGAAGATAGAGAATGAGTTGGCTGAACTCTACAAAGAGATTGAGTACTATGAGTCTATCTTGAAGAGTGAAGAGATTCTAAACGGAATCATCGCTGATGAACTCAAAGTTATTGGTGACAATTTCAAGAGTGAGAGACGAACCGAGATAGTTGATGATTATGATGATATTGACATTGAAGATTTAATTCCCAATGAGCCAATGGTTGTGACCATCACCCATAGAGGATATATCAAAAGAGTTGCTCTCAAACAGTACGAGAAACAACGCCGTGGTGGTAAAGGCAAGATAGCCGTAACCACGCATGATGATGACTTTATCGAGCAGTTCTTTATCTCGTCTACTCATGATACTCTGATGTTTGTAACTGATATGGGACAACTCTATTGGTTAAAGGTTTATCGTATTCCTGAGGCTTCAAGAATAGCCAAAGGTAAAGCAGTTGTTAACCTTATCAACCTTAAGCCTGATGAGAAGATTATGTCTATTATCCCAACAACGGATTTTGAAGAGGATAAGGGCTTGGTATTCTTTACTAGAAATGGTATTGTCAAAAGAACCAATCTTAAAGAGTACTCAAATATTAGAACCAATGGTGTAAGAGCGATAAATTTAGATGAAGATGATAGTATCGTAACAGCAAAAATCGTGCTACCTGAGACCAAATGGCTATTTGTAACCACTAAAAAAGGTCAATGTATCAGGTTCAAAGTAGCAGATGCAAGAGAGATTGGTAGAGTTGCAAGAGGTGTGACGGCTATCAAATTCAAGATAGAAGATGACTTTGTCTGCGGTGGTGTAACCATTGAAAATGAAGATAGTGAACTCTTGATGCTTAGTGAAAAAGGTATCGGTAAACGAACAACAGCTTCTGAGTACCGTGAACAGAGCCGTGCAGGTAAAGGTGTAATTAGCATGAAACTATCACCAAAAACAGGTGATGTGGTTGATGTGGTGATGGTAGAAGAGGACAAAGATATGATGTGTCTGACATCCATTGGTAAGATGATTCGAGTTGATATGCAAACCATCCGAAAAGCAGGACGAAATACCTCTGGGGTCAAAGTAGTAAATGTTGAGAAAAAAGATATAGTAGTAAGTATAGCCAAGTGTCCAAAAGAGGAGACAGAAGAGCCAGATGTTGTTAATGACGATGGGATTGAATGATTTTTAAGAGTAACTAGACTTCAATCATAAGAGATAGAGAGCGTCAAAGAGCAGATTAATCAAATCTCTCAAGACTGCTCTCTTGGGTCTGCGTCGTAATTGCTTTAAATTCTCTCCATCTGTTTACTTTCAAAATAGATTAAATCTTCTTTTTAAATAAACCACCTATCCAATTGGTCACAGAACATCCATTATAACAAGTTCCATTTCGTTCACATCGTGTGCGTCGTATATTGTTAATAAGTAGCAGTATAAAGCCAATGGCTATAAGTAGTTGAGTTAGACCTGTTAGCCAATTTTCTATCATGAGATTTTGTATGGCAAAGCCAAGTATAATGATGGTAATAATAAGACACATAGTTACACCTTTATTTCAATATTTGGATTTGTAAAAAACAACTCATTTAACCCACATACTTCACAAACCTGATGAAAATTCAATTTACTTTTTTTGAGTTTTGGTTTACAGGATTTTGATGAACAGGTAAGTTTCATAGATGTATTTCCATCGCAAGAGAGACATTTGAAATAGTAGCCATATTTTCCATAGCGTATCTCTATATTTGTATCTTGACATTTTGAGCAGTGAGTTGTTTTAGTGGAGTTTAGATTATTACTTATAGAAATAGACTCTTTTATAACTGATTTTATAGGTTCTACTTGTTTGACAGTTTGAGGTTTTTTCTCTTTTCTGATTGGATATTTTTTGATATAATCAAAAGCTCTTGGGTTATGATTATTTAGCAATAAATCAGCAATTTTTTTGACTTTATCAAAGCTCATAATTGACCCTAATGTTTTAAACACAGTAAGTGTACTCATCTTATCAACACTTTCATTCCAATGGGTACTAAATGAATCGGCTCTATCAAATCCTTTAGGCAGTGTATCATTACCCATGGTTGTTTTTGGGTTAATAAGCACTGTTGACGAGATAGGAATACCAAGTAACTTTATGTTTGCAGGTAGTTCCATATTCTCTTTTATGAAGTTAGCCAATATCTCTGCATGGCGTTTGTTCTGCTCTATAGGGTTTGGAAAAGTTTGAGTTTTTTGCCCATATTTTACATTTAAAGACCCATCACCTTTGATGCTAAGTGTACCTGTAAAACTTTTACTCTCTAATACTTCTATGCCTAATCGGTTAATAATAATATGGTCTATTTGTGCTGTTTTGCCATTATGTTCTATACGAATATCATGAAGTAAGATATTTCGAGGGTTATCTTTAAATCTAAAGTCAAGGTAGTAAGCATTGTCTTTTTCTGCTTGGTAACCATTTTCAACTCGTGATAGGTCAGCTCGTATGAGAGCTTGTTGTTTTGGGTTTTTACTCAATTGT
>NZ_JAACKB010000430.1 GCF_010892395.1 Sulfurovum sp. bin170 | reverse complement strand
TCCTTTTATCTATATTTTATCTATATATTATATAATGTGATACATTAACAATAAGGAACATTCTAAATGAAAAATATTCTCCAATTGCTCTTAACCACCATGCTATTTCTCTCTCTATTCAATGGTTGTGCATCAAAACAGAATCATGAGTCAACTCCAAAAGGCTTTGATAGTGCAAGAACTATTAGAACAACCAATAGCTCTAATGTAGTTTGCCACAACTGTCGTGCAAAATTCAAATTATCACATAGAATACAAAAACTTGTAGGAGAAGGTAACGCTGAAGTAGCTTGTCCTGTATGTCACAAAAACTATCTTACAGGTGCAGTAGTTAAGCATTAGAATTAAGAATTTAGACAAGGGAGTCCCTTGTCTCTACTGTTTTGAAATTGAAATATTGTAGGGACAATGGCACTGCCTTGTCCTAATAAATCAATGTTTTACAACTCACTCAATTGAGTCTCATATTTTTGCCCTATCTCATCCAAAGCATCACTAGCCACCTCAAGCCTAACAAACAACTCATCTATCTCTATTTGCGTCTTCCCTATATTTTGAGAATACTCTATCATTCCGTTGTTATCACCAGAGTTAGAAGCCTCGATGAGTTTCTCATTTTGCTCTTCAAGTAACTCCTCTAGTTCCATAATCCTCTCTTCGCAAAACTCTAACTCTTTTTTGTGAGCTGATGACTCCTTGCTTCTAGCCTTAATTAGAGCTGTTCGCTGTTTTTTTAACTCTTTTCTATCTATTTTGGGTTTTGGGTCAAGACTCGGCTTGACCCCTACAGTGTTGCCCTCCTCTTCCCAACCTATCTTCTCCAAAAACTCATCATAGCTTCCATCAAAATACTCTGCTCCATTTTTATGAAATATAACCAAAGCATCAGCCAGTCGTCTTAAAAGCATCTCGGAGTGAGTAACCATAATCGTCGCACCCTCAAATCTCTCAATAGCCTCACAAAGCGACTCAATCGACTGCATATCCAAGTGGTTTGTAGGTTCATCAAGTAGAAGTAGATTTGATTTTGTTGCGATAATCTTCCCCAACATTACACGGCTTCTCTCTCCACCTGATAAGACAGATATTTTTTTATCTGCTAACTCACCTGAAAACATCATAGTCCCACAGATTCCTCGCACTTGTGCAACTCCTAGCATCTTATCCACTGAACTTATCTCATCAGATACACTATTCATGGTATTTAGCCGTTCGATATTGGTCTGTCCAAAGTGAGCCAAAGTTGTAGAGGGGTGAAGCTTGACCTCCCCTTGCTGTTTTGGAAGTTCACCAGCAATATAGTTAAGCAGAGTTGATTTACCTTTACCATTTTTTCCTATAATCGCTAGAGTTTTTCCGTTTTCTAAAGCAAAAGAGAGATTTTGAAATAGAAGTTCATCCTCTTTATACCCAAAGCCTAACTCCTCTGCTCTTAGGGTAATCTTTGCAGGTGTCTCTCTGTAGCTAAAATTAAAAGCTAGATTGGCTTCATTTTCAAGTGAATCCATATCCTCCATCTTCTCTAACATCTTCGCTTTTGACTGAGCAAGTGCGGCCGTTGAGGCTCTAGCCTTGTTCCTAGCTACAAAATCCTCTAGCTCTTTCCTCTTCTTCTCTTGGTTTTGTCGGGTTTTCTCATAGGTCTCATCTTGTAGAGTCAATGTCTCATCATACTTCTTCGTTCCACCTTGAATGATTCGTAGAGATTTTCGCTGTATCCCCATCGTATGCGTAGTAACAGCATCCATAAACTCACGGTCATGGGTAATCAAAATAACCTCACCCTCAAACTCACGAATAAACTGTTTGAGCCAACGAAGTGAGAGAATATCAAGATAGTTGGTAGGCTCATCTAGTAGCAACATATTTGGCTCCGTTGCCAAGAGTTTAGCAAGATTGATACGAATCTGAAAACCACCAGAGAAGCTAAGTGGGTCTTTCTCTAAATCCTCTGTAGTAAATCCCAGCCCAAAGAGGATTTTTTCTATCTTGTAGAAGTTATACTGCTCTTCAACAGAGAGAATTTGAGAACACTCCTCTCGAACTGTAGGTTTGTCAAACTTTAGATGTTGACGCAGAGTGCCTATCTTGTAGTTTTTAGGGATGGAGACATCACCACTATCATGGCTCTCTTCATCTAGTATGATTTTAAACAGAGTTGACTTCCCTGAACCATTTCGACCGATAAGCCCTATCTTTTGGTTGGATGACATCCGTAGGTTTACATCCTCAAATAGTGTCTGTCCAGAAAAACTTTTATTTAGGTTTGTTAGTTGTATCATTTTTATTCCATTGTATATCTTAGTAGACTTCTTCCAAAACTAGGAACCGATGGCTTTAGCCCAATGCCAATGAATTAAGAATATTGTTATTGATTTATTAGGACAAGGCAGTGCCATTGTCCCTACAATATTT
>NZ_JAACKB010000429.1 GCF_010892395.1 Sulfurovum sp. bin170 | reverse complement strand
TTAAAAAAGCTCATATTATAGATGGACGAGTTGAACACTCTATGTTGTTGGAGATTTTAACCAGTTCTGGGGTTGGAACTTGTATAGAATTGTGATAAAACATATTAATTATAACAGGATGAATATCAACCAATTTTAAGTACTTTACGCTAAAATCTCATCCTAAAATAGAGGTGATAAAAATGACAAAAAAGAGAGTACTGGTAAAGTTTTCTGGTGAAGCACTTGCTGGTGTTAATGGTTATGGTATCGACACTCAAATTCTTCATTTTATTTCTGGAGAGATTAAAGCATTGATAGATGGTAATATAGAAGTTGCTGTTGTTATTGGTGGTGGTAATATCATTCGCGGTGTGACAGCGGCCGCTGATGGTGTTATCAAAAGAACAAGCGGTGACTATATGGGTATGTTGGCTACGGCTATCAATGGTATCGCACTCCAAGAGGCATTTGAGCATAATGGTATGGATGCGAGATTGGTATCGGCTATTGATATGCAGGAGATTGGTGAGCCATTTATTATTAGACGAGCTAAACGGCATCTTGAAAAAGGTCGAGTGGTTGTCTTTGCAGGTGGTACTGGTAATCCATATTTTACAACCGATACAGCGGCGACACTTCGGGCTTCTGAGATTGGAGCTGAGATGATTATCAAAGCTACTAAAGTAGATGGTGTTTATGATAAAGACCCAAACAAATTTGATGATGCTGTTAAATTAAACTCATTGAGTTATGATGATGCATTAAGTGAACATATCAAAGTTATGGACGATACATCTATCGCTTTGGCAAAAGATAATGGTTTACCAATTATTGTCTGTAATATGTTTGAAAAAGGTAATCTTTTAGAGATTGTCAATGGTAATAGAGAGTTATGCTCTATTGTAGAATAAAATTTAATAATTGGAATCGGAGCTTTAGTCCCGAAAGAGACGAAGCTAAAGCTTTCGTTTCCTAATAATTTAAGGAGAAAAATAGATGAAATTAGAGAAATTAACAGCACGAGCATTAGAGAGACTTCACTTTGACAGATATTTACTAGCAGTAGCAGTTGGTAAAAGAGCAGAAGAGATTGCTCATGGTGCTACACCTTTGGTTGATATGGATCCAAAAATTGATAAGTTTACTGACATTGCACTAGTAGAGATTGCAGAGGGTAAGATTATCGTATCAGACGAGGGGTAACTTTTGGAGGCTTTACTCAGCAAAGCAAAGGATATTAGAACGATAGAGGAGGCTGAGGTGCTTCTCTACTCCTATACTAACTCCAATTCAAAAATCATCTCGGATGCACTCTCCTTGTCCAAAGAGGCACATAGAGGGCAAGTTAGAAAAAGTGGTGAACCATATATTATTCATCCTATTTTAGTAGCTACTATTACTGCACTAATTTCGGCTGATGAGACCATGGTGGCTGCTGCACTTATGCATGATGTGGTTGAGGATACAGACTATACGATTGAGGAGTTAGAGAGTCTATTCAATGAGGATGTTGCATTTTTAGTCGAAGGGCTAACAAAAATTGAGGTGATTCGTGATGAGGAGTTGATTCCATCAAGCTCTAATCAGAAGCTTATCTCTTCAGCTTTGACATTTAGAAAGATGTTGCTCTCTTCTATCAAGGATGTTAGGATTTTAGTTGTGAAGCTCTGTGATAGGCTTCATAATATGACAACACTAGATGCACTCTCCCCTGAAAAACAGCTTAGAATATCTGAGGAGACTATGGTTGTCTATGCTCCTATTGCTCATCGTTTGGGTATCTCTCAACTTAAAAATCGTCTTGAAGATTTGAGTTTTTACTACATATATCCACATGCTTACCAAGAGATAGATGACTACATTGTAGGTAATAGACAAAATCTACAACTTAAACTTAATACTTTTGTTCAAAGGATTGAGGAGTTGATGTTTCAAAATGGCTTCAAAGATATTAAATTTGAAGTTTTTGGACGGGTAAAACACTACTACTCAATGTATCAGAAGATGCAGAGAAAAGGGATAGGGATTGATGAGATACTCGACCTTATTGCTATTCGTATTTTGGTCAAAGATGATATTGAGTGTTATCAAGTGTTGGGACTTCTTCATATCAATTTCAAACCAATCATCTCTCGTTTCAAAGACTATGTGACTCTACCAAAAGAGAATGGGTACAGTACTATCCACACAACACTTTTTGATGATGATGGGATTATTGAGGCACAGATTCGTACTTTTGATATGCATAGAACAGCAGAGTATGGGATTGCAGCTCATTGGCGATATAAGAGTGGAAGAGAGAATCCAAAACCTGTCAATCTGGAGTGGTTGGAGTCGTTGCAGTATCAAAATGAGTCGATTGAGGAGTTTTATGCATTGGCAAAGGGTGACCTATTTTCTGATGATATATCAGTCTACTCCCCTGCTGGTGACCATTACACTTTGCCAAGAGACTCTGTTGCATTGGATTTTGCATACACTGTTCACTCAGAGATAGGAGAGAAAGCAAAGAGTGCTTTGATTAATAAGCAAAAATCTATGCTTTTGACAACACTGAAAAATGGTGATGTGATACGAATCTTGACAGATGAGAAGGCTACTGTCCACTGCTCTTGGTTGGATACGGTCAAGACCTCTAAGGCAAAAGAGGGTATCAAAAGTGCTTGTAAGCAGAAGATAAAAGCTTGTAATAGATTGTGTGCGGTTAATATATTTGCTCAGCTTCTCAATCTATCAACATATGATATAAAAAATATGTTTGATTCATGTATAGATAAAGAGATGGCTTTTAAACTGACGAGCAATAGACAGATATATAAAACCGTGCTTGATAGATTTATAGAGAGTGATTTTTGGATAGATGATTTTATCTATCCAAAGGAGTTTACTCAAGAGCATTTTAAGTTTATTACGAATCACTCTATAGAGAGCATAGAGTTTGACTACTGTTGTCACCCTAAGATAGGAGACCAAATAGTGGCTTTTTATCAAGATGGAAAAGTTACAATTCATCATAAACTCTGTCGCCAAGCTTATAAGTTGATGGAGGCTCATAATGGGATGATATTTGTAGCTTGGGTCAATGAGAAGTCATATCGCTATCAACTGATAATAAGTCTACAGAACCGTAAAGGAATTTTGGCAGACCTGCTTCATAAGTTGGCTATGTTAGACCTCAATGTTCTTAGCATTGAGCTTGGAATTCAGAGTTCAGAAAAAGCAGAATTTTGTAAGATAGAGGTTGAGACAAAAGAGCAAAATTCTAAAAAACTAAAAGATAAATTGGGTAAAAAATTCAAACTGGTTGATATGATTAGTCTGAATGATGCTTATAATAATAAATAGAGGAAAATATGTCAAAAGAGTTAATAAAAATAGCACTAGATGAGATAGCTAGGGGAACAGCAGAGATAATAGATATGGAGCGAATTGAGAAGCTTGTAACAGAGTTTTATGAAAATGGTACTACATATAAAGTGAAAGCAGGATTTGACCCAACTGGTGCAGATTTGCATTTGGGACATACTGTGTTGCTTCAAAAGTTGAAAATTTTTCAAAAACATGGTGGACGAGTTCAGCTTCTAATAGGTGACTTTACAGCGACTATCGGTGACCCAACAGGCAAAAGTGAGACTAGAAAAGTGCTTGATAGAGATACGATTATGGCAAATGCCAAGACTTATCAAGAGCAAGTCTTTAATGTGATAGATGAGTCAAAAACAGAGGTTGTTTTTAATGCCCAGTGGTTAGAGGCACTGGGTGCTGGTGGTATGGTAGCATTGACAACAACCTTTAGTGTAGCCAGAATGTTGGAGAGAGATGATTTTGAGAAGCGATATAAGAGTGGTCAGAGTATCTCTATCTCAGAGTTTCTCTATCCACTGCTTCAAGGTTATGACTCTGTAGAGCTAAAATCTGATATAGAGTTAGGTGGAACAGACCAAAAGTTCAATCTGCTTATGGGAAGACATCTACAGAGAGCTTATGGTGTAGGTAAAGAACAAGCCATTTTGATGATGCCAATTCTTGAAGGTTTAGATGGAGTTCAGAAGATGAGCAAATCTTTGGATAACTATATAGGGATTACCGAAGAGCCAAAAGATATTTATGCCAAGACTCTATCTATCTCTGATGAGTTGATGTGGCGATACTATGAGATATTGAGTGAAAAGTCACTAGAAGAGATAGCCAAAATATCTGATGAGGTAGCAGATGGAATACTTCACCCAAAAGTTGTCAAAGAAAATCTAGCTTTGGAGCTTGTTGCAAGGTTCTATAATGAAGAGTCTGCTAATATGGCAAAGAGGGAGTTTGATAATGTATTTAAATCAAACAAGATACCTACTGATATTGCTGAGTTTGAGTTAGAATCAGATATTTGGATATGTAAAGCTTTAATGGATGTAGGGATTGAACCCTCAACATCACAAGCAAGACGAGATATAAAACAGGGGGCTGTTCGTATAGACCAAGAGAAAATCTCTGATATAAAGATGAACTTGCAGTCTGGAGAGTATATCTTGCAGGTAGGTAAGAGAAAATTTGCAAAAGTAAAGGTAAAGTAGTGTCATTTAAATCTTTTAAAATTGGGAAATATACAATTGAAAAACCTATTATCCAAGGTGGAATGGGTGTTGGTGTCTCGTGGGATCAATTAGCAGGAACTGTTAGTTTAGAGGGTGGGCTAGGTGTTATCTCAGCTGTTGGTACAGGAGTCTATAATAATAGAGAATTTGCGCATAAAGTTGTCAAAAATAGACCTCTTGATGATATAAATTTTTATTCTAAAGATGCACTAAAAAAAATATTTGAGAATGCAAGAGAGATTTGTGCTGATAGACCTTTGGCATGTAATATACTCTATGCACAGAGTGGGTATGACCGTGTCGTTGGTGATGCATGTGAGGCAGGTGCTGATATGATTATTACAGGTGCAGGTCTTCCTTTGAGTATGCCAGAAGCCACAAAAGATTATCCAGAAGTTGCATTGATTCCTATTGTCTCAACAGCTAAGGCTCTTAGAATTTTATGTAGAAGATGGAAAAAAACACATAATCGACTCCCTGATGCAGTGATTGTTGAGGGACCACTTAGTGGTGGACACCAAGGGTTTAAGTATAATGACTGTTTTAAGCCAGAGAATCAACTGGAAGTCATCTTGCCTCCTGTGATAGAAGAGGCAAAAAATTGGGGAGATATTCCAGTGATTGCTGCTGGTGGTATTTGGAATCATGATGACATCCAAAAGATGTTGGATTTCGGTGCTGTAGCTGTACAGATGGGTACACGATTTATCGGTACAATTGAGTGTGATGCACATGAGAACTTTAAAAAAGTTATTATTAATTCTAGAGAAGATAATATAAAACTTTTTAAATCACCTGTTGGTTACCCTGCTAGGGGAGTGGAGACCAATCTTCAAAAAACTATTGAGGAGGGGACAGCTCCCAAGGTGGCGTGTATCTCAAACTGTGTTACTCCTTGTGAGCGAGGTAAAGAGGCTAAAGTGGTCGGTTACTGTATCGCTGATAGATTGAGTGATGCTTATGACGGACTAGAAGATACAGGTCTCTTTTTTACAGGTTCCAATGGTTATCGCCTAAATGAGATAATAACAGTAAAAGAGTTGATAGATAAACTAATGAATGGAGAGTAATATTTTTA
>NZ_JAACKB010000428.1 GCF_010892395.1 Sulfurovum sp. bin170 | reverse complement strand
TTGAACCAAATAGTTCGGGTGTAAACACGCCGATTCCGAAAATGCAAATTGCATATAAGGAAACGATGGCTTCAGCCTCGCTAATTCATTGGCATTGGACTTCAGTCCCGAAATAGACGAAACTAAAGTTTTCGTTTCCTAGTAAAATTTAACCCTCTGATGCCTGAATAGCTGTAATAGCCACTGTATTGACAATATCTGAGACCAAACATCCACGGCTCAAATCATTGATGGGTTTTCGAAGCCCCTGTAAAACAGGACCAATTGCAACAGCACCTGATGAGCGTTGAACAGCCTTATATGTATTATTACCTGTGTTCAAATCAGGAAAGATAAATATGGTCGCCTCTCCTGCCATTTTGCTATTTGGAAGTTTTGTTTTCGCCACATCTTTATCAATCGCCGCGTCATATTGGATTGGTCCCTCTATAAGTAAATCTGCTCTTCTTTGCTTGACTATATTAGTCGCATCAGCTACCTTTTGAACATCTTTACCTTTTCCTGATGAGCCTGTGGAGTAGGAGAGCATCGCTATTTTAGGGGTGATTCCAAATTTGGTAGCAGTATCTGCCGAACTAATAGCAATAGTTGCTAACTCCTCTGCTGTGGGGTCTTGATTGACTGCACAATCTGCATAGACTAAAACTTTGGTATCTAAGCTCATAAAAAATAGACTAGAGACTATAGGTACATCAGGTTTTGTTTTGATAATCTGCAAAGCAGGTCGAATGGTCTCTTGTGTGGTGTAAACAGCTCCTGAAACCATACCATCTGCAAATCCCATATGAACCATCATTGTACCGAAGTAACTAAGTGATGTGATGGTATCGTATGATGCCTCTAGCGTTACACCTTTTGCTTTTCTAAGTCGATAGAACTCCTCTGCAAAAGCTTTTTTATGGATTGATATGTTAGGGTCGATAATCTTAGCTTTGGATATATCAAGCCCCAAAGAGCCACTTTTTCGAACTATCTCATCCTCATTCCCAAGCAGTATAATATCTACTATATCTCTGAGTAGCAAAATCTCACAAGCTCTCAAAATTCTATTATCAAGAGCCTCTGGAAGAACAATTTTTCTCCTATTTTCTCTTGCCTTTTGAAATAGTCCATACTCAAACATCGCAGGTGTTATAAGCTCTGAAGAGGTCTCTAGTATCTGTCTGTTTATCTTCTCTATATCGACAGATGAGTTGAAAAGTCCGAGAGCCAAAGCTATCTTTCTCTCATTTTTTACATCTATTATAGAAGATATTTGGTTTACTCTAATCGCTGTCTCATAAGTATTATATTTTGTCGATAAGATAGGCAAAGGAAGGTCATCAAACCCATCAAGAATCTTCAGAACTGAAAGAGAGAGAGAGAGTCCACCTGTTAGTATAATTCCCGATATATTTGAGTATCGTTTTGAGTAGATTGCCAAGATGGAGCCAACAACAATATCTGCCCTATCAGCAGGAATCAAAATCAAATCCCCATCCTCTATATAGTCAAGAAAATTCTCTAGAGCCATCGCTCCAATTTTTTTGCTTTTTATTAATCTCTCAAAATCCATCTCATTCGCTTTGACTACTTGACAATCTAGAGCATTTTTAACCTCTCGAATTGTAGGCATATCAAGCTCTGCAATCTCCTCCAATATATAGGTTGGTGGAAGATATTTATGTTGCAAGAGTAGCTGATTTAACTCTTCTGCTGTAGCCCTATTTAGTCTATTGGTAAACGAAGCAAAGTGTCTGCAACCTGAGAGCTTAATCCCCTCATAGTCGATTAGAATATCATCCAAAATCTCCTCTGCACTCTTATCTTTGCCTTTGAGAATATTGATGTAACCTGTTCCAAGATTTTTGGCAACCTCTAGGTTGATATCAAAATCTATTGCATTTGAGAAATTTGCTTGATTTAGCCCCTCAATCAGGACAAAATCATAACTACTCTCTAGCTCTTTCATCTTTCGAATAACCCCTTTGAGTAGCATATCAAAGAGATTTTGAGCAATATACTTCTCTGCTTGAACGATGGTAAATCCAAAAGTTTGAGCATACTCCATATCCAAAGAGTATCGCTCAAGAATAAAATTGGTATCGTGGTCTATCTCGTGGCTCCGAACAAAAGGTCGAAAGAGTGCAACCCTTCCAAATTTTGCTTTGAGAAACTCCATCATCCCCATAGTGACAATCAAGCTTCCTGCCGATTTCTCATGGGATGTAATATATAGACTCTTTATCTTCATCTAGTGCCTATTTATTTAAGATATTCTCAATAACATCGACAATAGATGGGTCTTCCAAAGTAGAAGTATCTTGGGTAATCTTCTCACCTTTAATCAATGAACGCAAAATTCGTCTCATAATCTTACCTGAACGGGTCTTTGGCAAATCAGGAACAAACGCCATGCTATCGCAAAGAGCAATCGCTCCAATCTCATTTTTGATAATTGCATTTATCTCTTTGACTGTCTCAAACTCATTGGCAATCTCATCATTATGCTCCATAGGTGTAGATTTGAGAACCACATAAGCAAAAATCCCCTCGCCTTTTATCTCATGAGGTTTTCCAACAACTGCAACAGAGGCTACATTATCGTGTTTCTTGATAGCCTCTTCAACCTCTGCCGTTCCCATTCTATGACCAGATACATTGATAACATCATCTGTTCTACCTGTGATGGTGATATATCCATCCTCATCAATCATCGCCCCATCACCAGAGAAGTAGACAGGCTTACCGTCGATTTTGCAATCCCCAAAGTATGATTTTTCAAATCGTTCAGGGTCATTCCATATGGTTCGTATCATACTAGGCCACGGCTTTGTGATACACAAGAAACCTTTTTCACCAATCGGAGTTGGAGTTCCATCCTTCTCAATCACCTCTGCCATAATCCCTGGAAGTGCAAATGTAGCACATGCAGGTTTGATTGGCGTTGCACTTGGAAGAGGGCTAATCATATGTCCACCTGTCTCCGTCTGCCACCATGTATCGACGATTGCACAGTTACTATTACCAACAGCCTCATAGTACCATTTCCAAGCGGGTGGGTCGATAGGTTCTCCAACAGTTCCAAGAATTCGCAGAGAGCTTAAATCATATTTGCTTGGCTCATCTTCACCCATCTTGTGAAGCAGTCTGATTGCAGTTGGGGCTGTGTAGAATTGATTAATCTGATACTCCTCTACCATCTTCCAACATCGCCCAGCATCAGGGAAAGTTGGAACCCCCTCAAACATCACAGTTGTTGCACCTGCTGCTAGTGGGCCATAAACAATGTATGTGTGACCTGTAATCCAACCAACATCAGCCGTACACCAAAAAGTATCATTATCTTTCAGGTCAAATACCCACTCCATAGTCATCTGTGCCCAAAGAATATATCCAGCAGATGAGTGTTGAACACCTTTTGGTTTTCCTGTGCTTCCAGATGTATAGAGCAAAAAGAGTGGGTCTTCACTATCCATAGGCTCTGCTTCACATCTAGGTGACTCATTTTTGATAAGCTCATTATAGGCATAGTCTCGTCCTGCTTCCCAGTGAATATCCTCACCATTTCGCTCAACTACACAGACAGCATTAACAGATTCACACCCTTTACTAAGTGCCACATCAACTACAGGTTTGAGCATATATGGTTTGCCTTTTCGGAATGCTCCATCAGCAGTAACCACTAGTTTAGCTTTTGCATCCTCAATCCTATCTCTAAGTGCTTCAGCAGAGAAACCACCAAATACAATAGAGTGAATCGCTCCAATCTTTGCACACGCCAACATTACAACAGCAGACTCTGGAATCATCGGCATATAGAGAACAACTCTATCACCTTTTTTGATATTGAACTGATTTTTAAACATATTTGCTGTTTTGTTGACCTCATAAGCCAACTCTCGATAGGTCAAAATCTGCTGATCGCCATTGTCACCCTCAAAAATAATTGCCGCTTTATTCTTTTTGGTACTTAGATGTCTATCAATACATTGGTTCGCAACATTCATCTTTCCATTGGTAAACCACTTATAAAATGGTGCTTCACTTTCATCAAGGACTTTATCATAAGGGGATAACCAATCAATTTTTGAGTCAGCATACTCTCTCCAAAAACCTTCATAATCATCCTTGGCTCTATTTTGCAACTCCCAATAGGCATCCATACTACCTATTAGTGCATCTTCTGTGTACTTTGGATTTGGGGGGAATATCTCTTTTTTCATAATTTTTTTTTCCTTTTTAATGATTAGACATCTTGCAAAACTTATTTGGAATCGGAGACTTCAGTCCCGAATATGACGAGGCTGAAGCCCAATGCCAATGAATTAGCGAGGCTGAAGCCATCGTTTCCTTATATGCAATTTGCATTTTCGGAATCGGCGTGTTTACACCCGAA
>NZ_JAACKB010000427.1 GCF_010892395.1 Sulfurovum sp. bin170 | reverse complement strand
TGTTGCGACATGGATTCTATCTTTGAGATAGCAGAAAAGCTCTTGGAAAACTTGCTAAACTCTCCATCTTTTGAGACCAAAAAGATATAGTGACCATACCCATAACTCCCAAGAGAGATTTCTGTATGGTGCTGTTTATAATCATCTGCTGTGGGTAGTGAGAGGTTAAAGTCATTAACACTCTCCATCCCTCTGATATAATCATCTCTTTTATTATAATCTATAGCATTTAATTTTTTATGCTCTTTATCATCAACTTTAATAACTTTTATAAAAACTTTATCTATATTACGATATGAGAGTTTTGCCAAAAGATTCTCATTTGGCAGATTTACTTTTTCCATATTGAGATTTATAGATTTCCACTCAATATCTTTTTTAATAGAGTCACACCTCTGTGATAGATATCTGTCCTTACTCTCTACTCCTCTGTTGGCATAATTTATCGCTTTGCTATAGGCACCTTTTTTATAATAGTACTTTGCAAGATAGTAGAGTGCTTCACTATGTATCTGCTGTGATTCCAGAGAGTTTAATGCCCCTACATAATATTGCTCTTTTTTGTCACCTATAAAGTTACGATAGACAAACGCTACCCTCTCAAAGTTTATATGTCGTAGAGCCTTCTGCTCCCTTCTGCTTTTATGACATCGGAGAAGCTCTTGATAGATTAGAAGTGTTTGGTACTTAAAAGAGTTTTTGTTTGGAGTCTGAAATTTATGGTCGATAAAAGTCTGCACACTACCAAACGCCTCTTTATCTTTGATATAAAAATCATAAATAGGTTTAGTAAGATAGCTTCGACTATTATTAAAATGCCTCAATGCCCTAAACGCCAAAAAGTCATATAGAGTTGGTCTTAACCCCTCGCTGTTCTCTTCATCCGTAAGTATGGTTCTATACTCCTCAATCTTGACAGATTTTGCCTCATCTCCCAAAGAGTCCATATATAGTTGTGAAATCTTATTGGAGAGCCTCTTGTTACTCCAACTCCTAATCCCCTTGTCACTAGCTATATAAGCTCTTGTTTGATAACGATGTCTATCAAGATAAGTAGCATACATTCCAGCCAATATAGAAGTCAGGATTAATTTAGTAGTTGGCTTTTCTGCCCTCTCTATCTCTTTTTCCATATTTTCAATAGAGGCAATAAGCCCATCCTCTTTTAGAGTTGAGATATATCTACTTTTATGAAGAAGAGCTTTAATAAGTTGGTTCTCATTATTCTCCTCTTTTGCCTTTTTATAGATTAGCTCTACCTTCTCCAATGCACTTTTTGGTAGGCGACTTCTCTCCAAGTTTTCAATCTCTTTCCACTGCTCCATGTATGTTTGAGCATTCAACGCCATAGCAAAGAGAATTAGAAAAAATATTTTTTTCATCTTATAATATCCTTAAACAATAAGTAATATTATATAGTAAAAAGGTTTATAGATGGTAAATGAATTTCTTCGAAATAAGTAATTTAGCACCTCTACTCACAGAAATCCAAAAGCATCCCATCTTTAACAGCTTGATAACTCTCAACACCCACCATTCTTTTTAAAATTTCAAGACCAAAACAGAGAGCAGTCCCAGGTCCTCTTGATGTCATGATATTTCCATCGGTCACCACCATCTTATCCTCTCTATATCCCTCATGGTCAACTTCATCTTTGGCAAAAGGATAGCATGTATATTCACTGCCTAAAACCTCTGCTTTTTTGAGTGCCAAGACAGAAGCACACATCGCCCCAACTACCTTGCCATCATTGTAAAACTCTTTGATAAGCTTTTGAACTCTCGCATTATCTCTTAGAGAATAAGCGTTATCCCATCCACCAGCGAGTAGAATCATATCGAAATCTTCAGAGATTACATTTTTGAGTGAGGTGTCTGCTTTAATGGTTATTCCATTGTCACCAACGATTAAATCAGTCTCAAATTCGCTATCCACATATGCAATACGAACCTCTGCCCCACCTCTACGAAGTACATCTACCAGAGAGACCAACTCTACCTCTTCAAATCCTGCTGATATGGGGAGTAGTATATTTGCCATTTTTTATCCTTTTTTGGGCTAATGAAAAGTAATTTACACTTTGGAACCGATGGCTTTAGCCTCGCCTACTGTTTTACGCGACTAAAGTCTGCGTTTTCTAAAAAAATATAAATTACTTATGAAATATGCCCTTTTTTTAGTGCAAATTATAGCAAGTTTTATCTTGTTTCTAATACAATGCTATTTAACAAAAAGCAGGAGCTTAAATGAAAGAGATAATTGAATCGATTAATGGTTTTTTTGAAAATATCTTGATGTTTGATATTTTCTTTGGACTCATAGAAGGGGCAGCATTACCATTTATCGTGGCATGGCTGATTGCAGGGGGAGTCTATCTCACCTTTAAGATGGGGTTTGTCAACCTTAGGATGATGGGACATTCACTCAAAATTGTGAGGGGGAAATACCATACGATAGATGATAAAGGTATTATAAGCCCTTTTCAATCACTTGCCACGGCACTCTCGGCAACGGTGGGGATAGGAAATATCGCTGCTGTATCCATCGCTATCTCCTTGGGGGGACCAGGGGCTGCCTTTTGGATGATAATGGCAGGTTTTTTAGGTATGACACTTAAGTTTACAGAGGTTACACTCTCTGTAAAACATAGAGAGTTCTTACCTGATGGTACAATTATGGGTGGGGGGATGGAGTATCTCTCTCACGGTCTTGCTACCAAAGGTTTTGTGAAAACAGGTAAATATCTGGCGATTATCTTTGCTTTTTTTATGATTTTGGGAGCTATTGGAGCAGGAAATACATTTCAAGTATCTCAATCATTAGGTATTATGCAGGGGCAGTTTCCATTTTTTGAGACCTATCCATATGCTTTTGGAATACTTCTTGCCGTTGTTGTAGGTAGTGTAATTATCGGTGGTATTAAACGGATTGCACATGTAGCAGAGGCGATTGTCCCTTTTATGGTAGTCTTTTATATCTCAATGGTTTTATGGGTTTTAGGAACACATATCTCGGTCATTCCTGATGCTTTTGCTCTAATTTTTAGAGAGGCATTTAATCCAACAGCTGTAGCAGGTGGTATGTTTGGAGCGATGGCACAAGGTTTCCAAAGAGCAGTATTTTCAAATGAAGCAGGACTTGGTTCTGCTGGTATTGCTCACGCACCTGCAAGGGTAAAGTACCCAGTAAGACAGGGGTTGGTCTCACTATACGAACCATTTATTGACACTATTATTGTCTGTACAATGACAGCTCTAGTAATCATTATTACAGGTGTCTATACAGGAGGAACTCCAGAACTTCAAGCATTTATAGATGCGAAACAGGGTGCATCTCTAACCTCAGCGGCGTTTGGTTCAGTTGTCTCTTGGTTCCCAACTATTCTTGGTTTTGCTATCTTTATGTTTGCATTTTCAACTATGATTTCATGGTCATACTACGGTGAGAGAGCATGGGTTTATCTGTTTGGTTCAAAAACATCTATTATCTTCAAACTTATCTTCTTAGCATTTATCATTATTGCAACTATGGTCGATACAAGTACAATGGTTGACTTTAGCTCCATTCTCTTCTTGGCTCTTGCTCTGCCAAATATATTTGGGCTTATCGTTATGTCAGGAGATGTGAAGAGGTATCTCAAAGAGTATATGACGAAGTTGAAGTCTGGTGAGTTGGATAGAGAGGCGATTCGTTAGGTTTTTTAAATTTAAACTAATTATAGAGGAAAATTGATGAAAAAATTACCAATAGGAATATCAACCCTAAAAGAGATACTAGAAAAAGATATGCTCTATATTGACAAAACAAAAATGGCATTGGATTTAATTGATGGGAAATATTTTTTCCTCTCTCGTCCAAGACGATTTGGAAAAAGCCTATTTTTAAATACACTACATGAGATTTTTAAAGGAAACAAGGAGTTATTTAAAGGTTTATATATCTATGATAAATATAATTTCACCTCTTATCCTGTCATTAAAATTAGTTTTGGTGGGGATTTACGAAGTGCTGATGCGATTAAAACACATCTTCTTGCAACGCTAGAGTATAATCAACAGCAGTTACAAATAGAGTGTAAAAGAGATGAAAATTTTGCTATCTTCTTTCAAGAGCTAATTCAAGAAACTAGTAAAAAATATAATCAAAAAGTAGTTGTTTTGATAGATGAGTATGACAAAGCTATTTTGGATAATGTTGACCAGATGAGTGTTGCAATTGAAGCCAAAGAGATACTTAAAAGTTTCTATAGTGTGATGAAAGAGAATGATAGATATTTACGATTTGTCTTTCTAACAGGGGTAACCAAGTTTGCTAAAGTTTCTATTTTCAGTGGGCTTAATAACCTTGAAGATATAACACTTTATAAAAGATATGCAACAATCTGTGGTTATACTCAAGATGATTTGGATACCTCATTTAAAAAACATTTAGAGGGGTCAGATAGAGAAAAAGTAAAAACTTGGTACAACGGTTATAATTTTAATGGGGAACATGTCTATAACCCTTTTGATATTCTACTTTTTATACGCAATGAATTTACCTACAGAGATTACTGGTTTGCTACAGGAACACCTAGTTTTTTGATTAAACTGATGCAACAGAAGAACTATTTTTTACCACAACTTGAAAATTTAAAGAGTGATGCAAAACTTATTGATAGTTTTAGTCTTGAAAATATGGCATTAGAGCCGATTCTGTTTCAGGCTGGGTATCTGACTATTGATAAGATTGTTGAAAATGAGTTTGAGACGCTGGATTATTATCTAAGAGTTCCCAATAAAGAGGTGGCTGTCTCTTTGAATACAACGATTATCACCTTTTTAACTGATAACACCAATCCGTTAGAGTTAAGAACTAAACTCTTTAGAGCATTAAATTCTGCTAATTTTGAACTGCTAGAAGAGACACTTATCTCACTATTTGCATCTATTCCTTATAACAACTATGTGAAAAATACGATTGGCGATTATGAGGGGTATTATGCCAGTGTGATTTATGCTTATCTTTCGTCATTTGGACTAAAAATAGTGGCTGAAGATGTGACCAATTTAGGTAGGATTGATTTAACCATAACTGTTCATGACCGAATCTATATTTTAGAGTTTAAAGTGGGAAAAGAGGATGCATTAGCACAGATAAAGGCTAAAAAATATCATCAAAAGTACCTAAGTGAAGAGAAAGAAATTTATCTTTTGGGGATAAATTTTGATGATAAGGTTAGGAATATTTCAGTTTTGGCTTGGGAGAGGGTTTAGGTAAAAACTCTTCTACTGTTTTTTGATATAATGTTACTAATTATTTAAACCTATGGACTACCTCAATGACAATACAAAACATACTAAAAGATAGCAACTACAAATTAACACAATTTAAAAAAGAGCAGATAGAAGAGCTTGAAAATTCAATATTTGAAAAAGAGCTAAAGAGTGGAAAAGCTCCTTATATTACTTGTAAAGTACGAAACAAAGATATAAAACTAACTCCTGAAGAGATAGTTCGACAGCTATTTTTGATTCAACTTCATAAAGATTATGCTTACTCATACGACAGAATGCAAGTGGAGTTTATTGTCCATTTTGGAACACAAAAAAAGAGGGCTGATATTGTGATTATGGATAGGATTCAACCTACTGTTCCCTACATTGTGATTGAGGTCAAAAAGCCAAAACTCAAAGAGGGAAAAGAGCAGTTAAAGAGCTACTGTAACTCTACAGGGGCAACGATGGCTGTTTGGTCTAATGGGGAGCAGACAGTCTACTATCATCGTAAAGACCCTAACTATTTTGAGCCTATTCCTGATATTCCATCGCAGAACCAATCGTTAAAAGATATTTTGCAAGAAGAGTTTAACATACAAGATTTGATAGGCAAAGATATACTTAAAACTCAAAAGAGAAGCCTTAAAAATATCATCTTGGATATGGAAGATGAAGTGTTGGCGAACGCAGGGGTTGATGTTTTTGAGGAGGTTTTTAAACTTATCTTTATTAAGCTTTTTGATGAGCTTCAAAACACACGAAAACGCACCAAAAATTTGGAATTTAGAAACTATGGAGAGAGTGATAGTGAGCTAAAAGAGAAGATATGCTCTATATTTGAGAAAGCCAAAAAAGAGTGGAGTGGAATATTTAAAGAGGATGAGACGATAGAGTTAACAGCCTCTCATCTAAGCGTTTGTGTGAGTTCTCTGCAAGATGTGAAGCTGTTTAACTCAAATCTTGATGTGATAGATGATGCTTTTGAGTATTTGGTAAACAAAAATGCAAAAGGCGAAAAGGGTCAATATTTTACTCCACGCTATGTGATAGATATGTGTGTAAAGATGCTCAACCCACAAGAGCATGAGACGATGATAGACACAGCTAGTGGGAGTTGTGGTTTTCCTATTCACACCGTGTTTGATGTGTGGAAAAAAATATACGCTGATATGGGGATAGAGGAGTCACATCTTTTTACGGCTGACAAAAAAGAGGATAGAGCGTTAGATTATGTCAAAGAGAAAGTGTTTGGTATAGATTTTGATAAAAAGACCGTGAGAGTGGCTAGAATGTTAAACATCATCGCAGGAGATGGACATACCAATGTGCTAAATATGAACTCACTCGATTTTGATAGATGGGATGAGAACACCAAAAATGAAGAGTGGATGGATACCTATTTTGATGGATGGAGACGGCTTAAGAGACTTAGAGCCAAAAAAGGAGAAGATAGAGCCTTTAACTTTGATATGGTTATGGCAAATCCACCTTTTGCAGGAGACATCAAAGAGAGTCGAATTTTACACCGTTATGAGCTTGGCAAAAAATCTAATGGCAAATATCAAACTAAAGTAGGAAGAGACATACTTTTTATAGAGCGAAATCTTGATATGTTAAAGAGTGGTGGACGAATGGCAGTTGTGTTACCCCAAGGGCGATTTAATAACTCTAGCGACAAACACATACGAGACTTTATCGCTGAAAAATGCCGAATCTTAGCAGTAGTTGGACTTCATGGAAATGTATTTAAACCCCATACAGGCACAAAAACCTCTGTGCTTATTGTGCAGAAATGGGATAGGAAGCTTTGCCCTAAAAAGGATGACTATAATATCTTCTTTGCTACTATGAGTAAACCGAGTAAAGATAATAGTGGAGAGAAAATTTATGTTAAAAATAAAGATGGAAGCAATAGATTAGACCATCACGACCATTTGATAGT
>NZ_JAACKB010000426.1 GCF_010892395.1 Sulfurovum sp. bin170 | reverse complement strand
TTCTAAATTAGAATTAAACTCAAAAGCCTTTCGTGTTCAGACTCATTGGAGTTTGCTAGTTAGGAAGCCTCTAGCTCTTTAGCTAGAGGTAGTTCACATTTACTATCCAAATGTTCCTGCCCCACAGTATCCAAATCTGTAAACCTCTTCAAAGGTCACATCTAAAAGTTTGTCTCTGCTTGTTGGTTTTTTTGACATTATATCCAACCTATCTCACTACCCATCAACTCAGAGAGATTCAACGAACCATCTTTATCTATATCTGCTTCGTTAAAAATTGAATTTGTATGAATTCTCTCAATATCTCTCTCTGAAAAAACTCCATCTCCATCAAAATCACTTCCCAAAAGCTCCTCTTTTGTAAATCCACACGCTTTGGTGGTTACCTCTGCTAAATTAAGCTCTCCATCATAATTGGTATCGCACTCACTCATTGAGAGTCCTAAAATCTGCTCCATTTTTAAAGGCTCTCTCTTATCAAGAGGAAATCGAAACATAATATATCTATTTGGTATGGTTAAAACCTCATCAATAGAGATAAAACCATTGCCATTACTATCTGAAAGAGTGAACAGTTTATCACTCATTTTACACACGGTTGAGGTCGCTTCTGCTTGGGTTAATCGGCTATCATTGTTCTCATCACACTGCTTAACCTTCTCTTTTGCACCCTCTATATAATACTTCTCTTCCACTCCTATGCTTGACAGATACCTAGCTTTATAGTCAGGTGTTCTCTGATGGAACTTTTTTAGCTCCTCTTTGGTAATGATTTTATTAGCATTTTGGTCATACTTACTAAAATTATCTTTTCTAAGACCACAAGCGTAATCAGACTCCATAGGGTCTCCATTTCTCATCATCTGTTCAAGTTCTTTTATACTTAAAAGCTCTGAAAAATCTACTACTCCATTATAATTTTTATCACAATTGTACATATTCCTCACACTATCTCTCTCTATCCATCGTTTTTTCAAATCTTGTTTGTGTGCAATATACTCATTTTTTGAAATTTTTCCACTACTATCTCTATCCAGATAATTAAAAACATCTAAAGAGTGTTTTGAAGTGAAGTTATCCACCAAAAACCGATATATATCACTCCAGCCTTTTTGATAATCCTTTCCACCACGCAAAAACCAATCACTATCATAAGCTTTATGTTCATAGTGATGAGCAAAATTTTTCTCTTTTAGTCGTTTCACAATCTCCTCACTCATCAAAGTAGAGTTCCACATCTTATCACGCGTGGCAGAGGCTAGATAGATAGCCCCATTGATATTTTCAACTTTTATACGAGCCTTTTCAACAGCCTCTCTGTCCTCCAGAGCTAAATCATGTAACGCTCTATAATCATCATCTTTTGTTATAACCCTTATGATAGTTTTTATCGCAGATAGGGTCAATTTGGGATAGGCAACAAAATCTATCTCTTTGCCTTTATATGTCCACGATGAGTGGGTTGCCAAAGTTGCTCTACTCGACTGAAAAGCCACATGAGATGCAGATACCCCCACAACCATCTTGATATCATTGTAGAGACTCCCCAAAATCAAAGCGAGTTCAGCACCTTTTCCTCTTCCTATCAGACCGATAGATTGAGCATCAACACCATGATGAGTTTTGTAACCATCCATTAGTTTTTTTAGGTCATCGAGGTTAACTCGGCTTAGATTGTTGCTATACCCCGCATCATCAAAATAGCCAATGGTCACAACATTGTAACCTATCGCTTGTAGTCGTTTGGTGATGGTTGAGCTACGCCAAATTCCCTCATATCCATCAAGTAAAAAAATCAGAGGATACTGCTTCTCTTCTACACGGCTCTTTAGATAATGGGCTTCAATATTCGCAGGATAAAATTTATGGGCAAATTTATTGTTCTCTCCATCTATGGTCGGTATTTTTTGTGAACAAGCTGTTATCAGGAGCATTGCTAGTATCAAAAGTAAGCTTTGCATTTTTTTGTGTATCATATTTATCCCTATTTTTTTGTATATTTTGATATTGTATCCAATATGTAATTAAGAAGTTTATTGCTCTTTACGCTATAATTCAAAAAAATTTAGGAGTCCCATGCACGGCAAAATAATCAACTACAACTCCCAAAAAGGTTACGGATTTATCTATTCAGAAGTACATGAAGAGAATATATTTGTTCATCACTCTGCCATCACTAATGCTAAGGAACTCTCTGTAGGGCAAAGCGTTGAGTTTGAGATAAAGAGAACAAAAAAAGGTCTCTCGGCTATCTCTGTTGTGGCAGGGGCTAAACAATATTCGCCCTATCTTATTTTTGGTTTCATCTCTGCAATCATGACCATTGCTATATTTGCCTATCTATCCCAACAGACAAACCCTATTTTGGCATATTTTATCGCGATTAATATCACTACCTTTCTGCTTTATGGTTACGATAAACTGATAGCTTCAGGTGATAGGCTTAGAGTGCCTGAATGGAACCTGCATGGAGTTGCCATACTTGGTGGTTCACCTGCTGGACTAATTTCTCAACAACTGTTTAGACACAAGACGATAAAAGGGTCATTTCAGTTGGTCTATTGGTTGATTGTAGTGGTGCAAGTTGGGGTGATTTATGGATATTAAAAATAGATTAGACCAAGAGGTAGAGGCACGGAACAATCACAATGAGCTCTCTTATGACAAACCTGACCCACTGCTCATTGCATCAAAATATCAGGATGAGAGCATTGCCCTAATTTGTGCTCTGTTTGCCTATGGAAATGTTAAAGCGATTATCAAATTTTTGGATAGTTTGGACTTTTCACTGCTTGAAGCATCTGATGAGAGGATACGAAAAGAGCTATCCTCTCACTATTATAGATTTCAAAAATCAGAAGATGTGGTGGCTCTGTTTATTGCACTGAAACGGCTCAAAGAGATAGATAGTATAGAGAATATCTTTTATGAAGGGTACAAAAAAGAGCAGAATATCTTGGATGGTCTGTGGAATTTTATCTCAATACTCAAAGAGATTTACCCTTACACGAGTAGAGGATACAGTTTTTTGGTAGGAAGTGTGCCTAAAAAACTAAACTCGGCAGGAACCTACAAACGCTATCTGATGTATTTGCGTTGGATGGTTAGAAAAGATAAACTTGATATGGGTTTATGGTCAAAGATAGAGAAAAAAGATTTGCTTATGCCTCTGGATACACATACCTTTAAAGTATCTCAGAAGCTTGGTCTGTTGAAGCGAAAAACTTATGATATGAAGGCAACTTTGGAGTTGACAGAGAAGTTAAAAGAGTTTGATGCAACTGACCCTATTAAGTATGATTTTGCTCTCTATCGGTTGGGGCAGGAGAGGATTTTTTAGGTTTAAACATGATAAAATATCAAAAAACTAAAACCAAGGAACTAACATGATAAATCTCTCAAAACTTTTAATGCTCTCTATCCTGATACTCTTTATAGGATGTGGGTCAAAATCTTCTAACATAACGACGGCGACATCTAATTATCCTATTCAAGCTATTCCTGCTCCCACCATATATAGTGACCCATACTCAACAAGGGCTGTTCCCCTCAAACGAATCATTACCAAAAGAGCTAATATTAGAGTGGAGGTTGATAAGATTGAAGAGGCAAAAGAGGCTCTCACAACCCTACTCGAAAAGAGTGGAGGTCACATTATCAATGCTCGTCTCTATGAAGACAGATATAATGCTTCAGCTAAAGTACCCTCGGATAAACTAATCATGACACTAGATGAGATAGCTAAACTTGGTGATAAAATATCTCAATCCATTAGCCAAAATGATGTAACTAACCAATTTGTTGACCATGAAGCAAGACTCAAAAATCTAATACTATTTCGCGATAAGATGCAAAATCTTTTGAGTCAAACAACTAAGATAGAAGAGATACTAAAAATAGAGAGAGAACTAGGGCGTGTACAGACTCAGATTGATGCTATTCAAGGTCGATTGAAATATCTAAAAGATGCTGTAGTACTCTCACCAATAGAGATAAATTTTGAAGAGAAAACTATTTATGGTCCACTAGGATATATCGCTAATGGTATCTGGTGGGTGACTAAGAAGTTGTTTGTGATTAGGTAGGTAATGAGATGGAGATAGGATACAAGTAGGTGTGACCATGTCACACATCAAATCTACATCTGCGTGAACTACCTCTAGCTAAAGAGCTAGAGGCTTCCTAACTAGCAAACTCCAATGAGTCTGAATACGAAAGGCTTTTGAGTTTAATTCTAATTTAGAAGGTCAATGGCTAGTTCCTAGCCCAAACACCATTTTTATTGTAAGTCTACATTACTAGAATGATATGCCTTCAAGAGGCAGTCAACTGCTAATAGGCAGGGACTTACGCGTCAATATGTATAGGATTTATCGTTGTTAAAATTTTATGGAAATACAAACTTCTATTTCCAACCACATATTTTAAGAATGTTAAAGAACTATGTGTAATTATAACAAAAAATAACTTTATTGAATATTAAATTCTTTTCA
>NZ_JAACKB010000425.1 GCF_010892395.1 Sulfurovum sp. bin170 | reverse complement strand
AGATAAGAGGGAAATATATGAGCAGAGAGTAAGAAAG
Organism: Sulfurovum sp. bin170; assembly: GCF_010892395.1. Taxonomy (GTDB): domain Bacteria; phylum Campylobacterota; class Campylobacteria; order Campylobacterales; family Sulfurovaceae; genus UBA1140. The sequence continues at coordinate 7,188 of NZ_JAACKB010000425.1, read as the reverse complement.
ATAGACCATGCCAAAATCAGGATAGATGAGATAAAGGCGAAGGTCAATAGTTTAGAAAAAGAGTTGTTAGAGATAAAGCAACTAGATAGATTACTCATTGGCAAAGATACTTTTGAAAAAAGTAGAAAAACTACTATCTATAAGGGAGATGATATTTTATTTGTTGGTGAGCTTTCATATCAGCGATTTCCTAACCATAAACTTGTTACATGGGAAGAGGCAAATGAGTATGCTAAAAAGTTGAAAATTGCAGGTTATGATGATTGGCGATTGCCCACTATAGAGGAGTTAGAGGGACTGTTGACAAAGCGAAGTCTGAAAAACTCCAAAAGAGATAGTCACTATGTCCTTAGAGATTTTTTAGAGATTATGCCCCAAGATAGTTGTTTTTGGAGTTCCTCAGAGGAGAATGAGCTATATTCGTGGTTGGCTGATTTTGGAAAAGGGTATACTTATTGGCGTAGAAAAACCCTGAAATATTATGCATTATATGTTCGCAAAACCTAAGGCAAATTAGATAAAATACGCAAATTATAATTTAAAGGGTTAGTATGTCCGTTAAGTGTGCATTTTTATTTCCAGGTCAAGGCTCACAAGCCATAGGTATGGGAAAAGATTTTTTTGAAAATTCAGATATAGCCAAAGAGATGGTCAAATCTGCGAGTGATAGAACAGGTATAGATTTTGAAAATCTTCTTTTTGAAGAGAATAACAATTTATCTCAAACAGAGTTTACTCAACCAGCTATTCTTTTGGTTGGAGCAATTGCTCACAGACTATTCACCGATGCTATTGATATAAAACCGACAATCACTATGGGACATTCACTTGGTGAGTTCTCTGCACTAGTAGCTACTGGTGCTTTGGATGCTATTGATGCTGTAGAGCTTGTGAATCTGCGTGGTAAACTGATGGCAGAGGCGTGTTCCAAGCAAGAGGTTGGGATGATGGTATCTCTAGGTCTTCAAGATGAAGTAGTAGAGCAGATTTGTCAAGAGCAGAGAGATGCAGGGCTTCAGGTGTGGGCTGTGAACTACAACTCTGATGGGCAGATTGTTATAGCAGGTATCAAAAAAGATTTGGAATCGTTAGTTGCAGTATTAAAAGATGCAAAAGCAAAAAGAGCAATGCTTCTCAATATGTCTGTAGCTTCTCACTGCCCATTACTTCAATCGGCTACTAAACCACTGGTAGTTAAATTAGAAGAGATGATAAAAGATGAGTTTATCGCTCCTGTTGTCTCAAATGTTACAGCGAAAAAATATTCATCTAAAGCAGAGGCACTAGAACTTCTTCCAGAGCAATTGGTATCTCCTGTCAAGTATAAACACTCTATTGCAAATATTGACGATGAGGTTGACTGCTACATTGAGTTTGGTCATGGTAATGTATTAAAAGGATTGAACCGAAAAGCAACTAAAAAACCACATTTTAATGTAAGTGATATGGCTTCTCTTCAAGCAACAATCGAAGCCATCAAAGCCCTGTAGGGGCAGACCAATGTGTCTGCCCTTCATCCAAATAGATAAAAATGAGGAAAAACATGAGCAAAATAGCAATCATGGGTGCAATGCCCGAAGAGATAGAACCACTTTTAGAAAAAGTTGAAAATATAAAAAAAACAGAATATGGAAAAAACAGTTACTATGAAGCAACCTACAGAGGCAAAAATATAGTTATCGCCTACTCAAAAATAGGTAAAGTATTTGCGTCATTAACTGCTACTATATTGATTGAAAAGTTTGGCTGTGATAGGCTTCTATTTTCAGGTGTAGCAGGAGCGATTAATCCTGATTTGAATATTGGAGATTTGATTATAGCAGATGCTCTCTGTCAGCATGACTTGGACATCACAGCATTTGGTCACCCTCATGGTTTTGTTCCAGAGGGTGAGGTATGCATCGCTACTGACAAATCTTTGAGAGATATTGCAAAAAAAGTTGCAGAGAAAAATGGCTTGATTCTCAAAGAGGGAATCATCGCTACTGGTGACCAGTTTGTAGCATCTACAGATAGAAAAGATTTTATCTCTTCAACATTTCAAGCAGATGCCTTGGAGATGGAGGGTGCTTCGGTTGCTGTTGTATGTGATGCGTTAAATGTTCCTTTCTTTGTACTCCGTGCTATTAGTGACTCTGCCAATGATGAGGCTGGTATGGATTTTGACGCTTTCTTAGAGAGTTCAGCAAAAATATCTGCAGAGTTCATCTTGAATATGGTAGAGTCAATTGAGCCGTAGGGTGCTGTTTTCAACGCACCAATAACAGATCAGGAATTATATGAACAGAATAATCATCAGCAAAAAACTTCTAAGAGTAGCAGGTAAAACAAACGCAGAGTTCAGACTTATAGGTGAGGGTGACAAAGTTTTGGTAGGTTTAAGTGGAGGAAAAGACTCTCTAGCACTTATCCATATACTAAAACATATACAAAGACATGCCCCTTTTAATTTTGAATTTGAAGCGTGTACTATCAAATACGGTATGCCTAATGAGAACTACACAGAGCTTGAAGCTCACTGTAAAAAGCATGAGATTAAACACACAGTTTACGATACCAATATCTTTGAAATTTCACACGATACTATTCGTGAGAACTCCTCATTTTGCTCATATTTTTCAAGAATGAGAAGAGGGGCTTTGTATACCTATGCAGAGCAGAATGGTTTTAACAAAGTAGCTCTTGGTCACCATTTTGATGACACTGTAGAGAGTTTTTTTATGAATATGTTCTACAATGGCACGATGAGGGCTATGGCTCCCATATACAAAACCTCACGAGGTTTTCATCTTATCCGTCCACTTATACAGGCTAGAGAGCGACAATTAAGAGCTTTTGCTGATGAGAACCAATTGCAACCCATAGGTGATGAGGCTTGTCCTGCTATGCTAAAAGATGTGAAGATGCCTCATGCCAGAGCTAATATGAAGATATGGCTTGAGGAGTTGGAGCGAGAGAATGGGGATATTTTCAAGAGGATAAAGGCCTCATTTAAGCACATTCACGATGATACTCTACTTGACCCTGTGCGTTGGAAGCGGGATGATATAGTCTCTTCTCCAAAAGAAAAGGTTTAATATCAAGTGAGATTTCAGAAAATTTTTTTATAAAAGTGTCTAAATTGCCATCAGAACCTATCCATTTGTAGATATTCGTTTGTCCATATAGTTTCTCTGAAGTTGTAAAACCTCTGTATGATTGGATCGCTTTGCGAAGGCTCTCTATAAAATTCATTTTTTCTGTGTGGCTCATGTTGATATTCCTTTTAAGTTTTTTTTAAGATATATTAATGTAACAAAAATTAGCTTAAACTTAAGAGTAAAAATTAAAAATAAATTTTTCTAATAAATAAAGAAAAACAGAATAAAGTAGCGTTAGATTTTTCATTAGATATAATGTTAGATAAGATTAAAATAAAGGGTAAAAATGTCAAAAGAAGAAGAGCCAAAGCTAAAAAAATTAGTTGTAGCGGCTGATGGATTGAGTCTCGGTATATCAATAGTGGTCGCTATATTATTAGGTGTAGGGTTGGGACTATTGCTCAAAAATCTTTTGGGATATCCTTGGTTATTGTGGTTGGGTGTTTTTTGGGGAGTGGCTGCGGCTATACTAAATGTATACAAAGCGTATGAGAGACAGAAAAAATCTCTCGATGAACTTGCCAACGACCCTCGCTATAGACACCAAAAATATGATGATAGTGATGATTGATGAGAAGAGTTATTAATGCACTGATTATTGTAGATATTGGGATTGTAATCTTCTGCTTTTTGAGTGGAGAGAAGGAGTGGCTTATTAACTCTCAGATAGGATTTATAACTTCATCTCTTGTGATGTTTGCTTCTATTATCTCTTATAGAAATATGGTACAAAGCAGAGTAGATGCAGGATTTGTAGTCGCAGAGGATAATCGTGACACCATAGAGAAAATAGAAGACCCATACGACCTATATGGAGAAGAAGACGGTAGGTCGGCTTGCCCTCATCCCGACAATGGAGATAATAAAAAATCAATACAAGAATTAGTAAAAGAAGAAAAAAGGAATCTAAAAAAGAGCCGTCGTTCCATCTGGCAGGTGACAAAAGATAGTAGGGCGGCACTCTCGTTTTATCGACTAGGAGCCTACTCTCTGTTAATTTTAGGTTTTTTCTATCTAAATCGTAATGAAATTTTAGATATAAGCTCTTATCTATTTGCATTAGCTCTTCCTCCTGTTATCGTTATCACTATATTGATGCGTGAAAAGTGAAAAATAGTAAACCTTGATTGACATAGACTAAGAGTTTCTGATATAATTATATTAAATTAAATGTAAGGATATAGGAAACTATAATGGCAAAAAGTTTATATGAGACACTAGGAGTAGGGGAGAGATCAAGTGCTGATGAGATAAAAAAAGCATATAGGAAATTGGCAAGAAAATATCATCCAGATGTAAACAAAGATGAGTCAGCTATTGAGAAGTTCAAGGAGATTAATGCTGCATATGAGGTACTATCTGACAAGAAGAAAAAAGATGAGTATGATATGTATGGTGACCAGATGTTCGGTGGTCAAAACTTCCATGATTTTGCACAGCAACAGGGCAATGTTGATTTGGATGACCTTCTAAAAAGTATCTTTGGTGGTGGAAGCTCTGGTGGTGGCTCTCCATTTGGTTCACATGCAAGAGGAGGCTCTTCTGCGGGTAGTGGATTTGGAGGCTTTGGTGGTTCTGCCTTTGGAGGAGCTGGACAACAGCCTGCACAAGATATTGACAACAAAATCTCTATAACGGTACCGTTTTATGTCTCTATAAAAGGTGGAAAACACAATATCTCTATAAGTAATGATAGTTTTGATATTAAGGTACCTGCTGGGATTAATAGTGGTGAGACACTAAGAGTTAGAGGCAAGGGTAACACAGTAGGCAATCACAGAGGTGACCTACTTATCAAGGTGGAAGTTTCTGATTCTGATGAGTATACAAGAAAAGGAGATGACCTTCATCTCTCTATGGATGTACCACTCAAAACTGCACTATTTGGTGGTAAGATCAAAGTAGAGACACTCATCCATGAGTCGATTACGCTAAAAGTACCTCAAAATACAAAAAATGGTCAGAAATTTAGAGTAAAAGGTAGAGGTGTTCCAAATAGAAAAACAAAAATATCTGGAAATCTATATCTTATTGCAGATATTGTTTTGCCTAAAGTTGATGAGCTTGATGAGGCATTTATCGAGACTCTAAAAGCCAATCTGCCAGGTGGTGAGCCTCTTGATGCATAGTTATGATGAACCAGTCTACCTTATCTCTGTTGTTGCATCTATCTTAGATATTCATCCACAGACTCTAAGACAGTATGAAAAAGAGGGGCTTATCGAGCCTTCTCGTACACAAGGTCGAATGAGACTCTACTCTCAACGAGATATTGATAAGATAAAATTGGTACTTCAGTTGACTAGAAAGATGGGAATCAATCTTGCAGGGGTTGATGTTATATTGAAACTAAAAAAACAGATGGATGAGATGGAAGAGGAGATTGATGCTCTTCGTGAAGAGTTAAGCAAGGTAAATCGTAACGGCTCAGTTCCTAAACATAAAGCTGTAGTTACCACTAGCAGTTACGATATTATTATCTTTGAGGAGTAGAGGGGAGTTTATTTAGTCACTACAAGCATAGTCGCCCCTCGTCTATTGATATATATTCTTTTTGTTATCCCTTTGTACTGTTTGAAGGCTTCCGTCGCATCATTAACACTCTCTATACTTAGATTCTCTATCTGTATGATAATATCACCAACACTAAAGCCATCTATATAAGCTTGTGAGTTGTGGTCAACTTTCTCTACAACTACACCTGTGATAGTGGTAGGAATCCCAAATTTTTCTCTATTTGTATCATTTATTTCATTGATATATAACCCTTCTAAATTTTTGTCTATAGAGCGTAGTGCTAACTCCTCAACATCTATATTACCTAGTTTGAGTTCTCTCACTATCTCTTTATTATCCCTCTCTATAGCTAGTTTTATGGTCTCATGAGGACGAAATGAGGTAACTATCTGTTGTAGGTCATGAGGACTTTTTACATCTTTTCCATTGATAGAATAGATTAAATCTCCTCTTCTTAGTTCTGCTTTTTTAGCAGGAGAGCTGTCTTGAACATCGGTAATAATTGCACCTTTTTGATGTCTGTATAGACTCTTTAGCTCTTTTGTCACTTTAGAGATATTTACTCCCATGAAGCCTCTCTCCACTTTGCCATCAAGGATAAGTTTACTTACAATATTTTTGACCATATTGATAGGAATAGTAAAACCTATACCGTGGTTTCCTCCACTCTCGGAGAGTATGGCAGAGTTGATTCCAATTAAGGCTCCACGAGAGTCAATTAATGCTCCACCAGAGTTACCAGGGTTGATAGAGGCATCGGTTTGGATGAAGTTCTCATATTGATTAATTCCTACGCCATACTTATTTAGTGCAGAGATAATTCCTTGGGTGACAGTTTGACCTACTCCAAATGGATTACCTATGGCAAAAACCACATCGCCAAGTCGTACATCCTCTATATGGCTAAAGGTAATGGGTTCAAGTCTCTCTGCCTCAATTTTTATAACAGCAAGGTCACTCCCTTTGTCGCGACCTATCACTTTGGCTATAAACTCTCTATCTCTATTGTTTATAGTTACAGAGATTTCGTCAGCCCCCTCTATCACATGGTTATTGGTTACTATATATCCATCTTTTGAGATAATAACTCCTGAACCTAGTGAGTTTTCACTCTTTTGAGGTGGCAGTTGATTGTTTCCAAAGAACTCTTTGAAAAATTGGCGATTTAGATTGCCTTGATAGTTGATAGTTCTAGTGGAGATATTGACTACAGCATTCATTGAGTCTTTTAAGATAGAGTTAAAAGATAAAATCTCATTTTGACCATTTGGTAGTCTATGTTTAGGGTTTTTGGGAGCATTTTCAAATGAGATAGTAGCTGAAAAAAGTGCAGAGCCTAGAAGAGCTGTGATAAGTAGGGTTCTCTTAATCATTCTTTTCCTTTAGATTTAATAGTATAATTCTTGCAAAACTCATTTGGAATCGGAGACTCTAGTCCAATGCCAATGAATTAGCGAGGCTGAAGCCATCGTTTCCTTATATGCAATTTGCATTTTCGGAATCGGCGTGTTTACACCCGAACTATTTGGTT
>NZ_JAACKB010000424.1 GCF_010892395.1 Sulfurovum sp. bin170 | reverse complement strand
GAGTACCGAAAATATGTTTGAGTCCCTGCGTGACGCGATTATCATGTCCACGATTGTGGTATTTCTCTTCTTGGCAAGTTTCCGTCAAATCATCGTCATTATGATGAACATTCCCATCGTCTACGCTTCGACCATTGCCCTAATGTGGCTCGTTGGCATCGACTTCAAGTCATTACCCTCACAGCCATCATCTTAGCCCTTGGACTGCTTCTAGACGATACCGTCGTGGTCATGGAGAACATCGAAAGGCACTACCGTGAGCTTGGCAAAGACATCCACTCTGCTGTTTTTGACGGAACCAAAGAGATAATGTTCGCCGACCTAAGTGGAACTGTAACCACCATGATAGCCCTAGCTCCCATGCTTTTTGTGGGTGGTTATCCTCAAACGGTTTTTGCTCCATTGGTGGGGACGCTGCTCTTGGCATTGGTCGCTTCATACATCATCTCTGTGACGGCTGTTCCTCTTTTGTCGCTTTACTTTTTAAGTATCAAGAACCCTATTTTACTGCGTGTTGAAGATGCTTTTCACTCGGTGGTCTCTCGCGTCAATGACATCATTCAGTCCATGTTCGCTTCCATCGTCATCGCAGGAGTTAAGTTTAAATCGGTCGCTCTGCTCTATGGAGTTGTACTTATCGCCCTCTTTGTAACTTCGGTCAAAATTGTCATGCCTGTCGTCGGTCAAGAACTCATGCCACCAATGGACACAGGTGCTGTCAATATCAAAATAACCACCGAAGCCAACCTACCCATAGAAAAAAGTGAAGCGATAATGAAAGCCGTCAACAGCATCGTCCAAAGCCAAGGAAAGCTATTGAGACTCTCAGGAAGCATCGGAAGCGAAGCAGGAGTGATGAGTATCGGAAGTGGTGCAGGAGTTGACCATTTATCTATTGTGGCAACCTATGTCAACCGACACGAACGAGAAGAGGATATTTGGGAGATTGCTAGGTATCTACGAACTGAAATCGCCAAGATTCCCAATGTCAAACAGTTGGTTATTACCCCTTATGGAGCAACAGCCTTGGCAAGTATTCGAGCTTCTGTTGATACTCTGTTAAGCTCTCCTGATTATGAAAAGCTTCAAGAGGCAGGAGTCGAGGTAGAAAAAGCGATGAACAACACCCAAGGTATCATCTCGGTCTCTAAAACTTGGGACATGGACAAAGTGGTCTATAACCTTGAAATCAATGAACAAGAGGCGATGGAGTATGGTTTAAATCGCTCCGATGTCACAGCTCAAATACAGATGATGCTTCGTGGTGTTCCTGTGGCGACTTTCCCAAAAGCCAACTCAATGGATTATACGGTTAGGGTCTGGTTACCTCAAAAGCAGATAGATGATTTTAAAACCATTTTAACCACATTGATAGTCACTCCAAAAGGTAAAATACCTCTGAACAAAATAGCCACGGTTTCTTATAGTAAAGAGCCAAGCACCATTACACGAGATGGGTTAAACTACACGCTTGAAGTCTATGGAGACAGAGAGAAAGGGGCTATCTCACATATTATGGCAAATCTTGAAAAAGAGATGGCAAAGATTAGCATAGACCCAAGCATAGAGGTCGAACAGATAGGCGACGAGAAACAGTTTAAAGCATCAGCAGAGCGAATGGTTGGAGCTATCATCGTGGCAGTAGTATTAATACTCTTTACCCTCATAGCGATGTTTAACTCGATTAAGATTTCACTGATGGTACTCTTCTCTATTCCACTAACAGTTATAGGGGCTTCATGGACAATGTTAGCGATTGGTTATCATGTCTCCATGCCTGCGATGATGGGCTTTATGTTGCTCTCTGGGATTATTGTGAACAATGCCATTTTACTCATTCACTTTGCACTCGAACAGATGAGAGCTGGGATGAACAAAACCGAAGCGATGTTGGAGTCGATAAAGATACGAACTCGACCTGTATTGATGACGGCGTTTGCTGTATCTGTGGGGATGTTACCTGTGGCTCAGGGGTCTGCTATTGGGCTTGAGAGACTCGCTCCTCTTGGGGCTGTGGCGATTGGTGGGTTGATTGTTGGGACTTTTATGACGCTGGTTTTTATTCCTTTGGTGTTTGTTTGGTGGGTTGGGGAGGAGAATATAAAAAAGGTTTAGGGATTATCTAAACCTCTTTTATTTGGATTTTATATCTCTGAATGGATTTATAATTGTTAGTTGATTTTCTATCACTTGATTATGTTGCATATCTTCGCTAAAGACAATATTACAACCATTTTCTAAAGCTGTAGCCAATATCATTGAGTCATAAAATTGTAGTTTATATTTTCCCTTAAGCTCTATCCCTTTGAGTTGAGTCTGTAGGTTAAAATTGACAATAGGAAAGTTATCATTTAACTCTAAAACTGTTTCTCTAACTTCATCTGCATTAAGTTTAAATTTTCTAAAAAGTGTATTGGACAACTCATTAATAACCTGATTAGAGATAATAATTTGGTTGCTATACTGCTCTAAAATATCATTAGCTATCTCTTGCTTTTCAGGCTCATCTTCTGAATAAGAATAAATGACAATGTTCGTATCTAAAAAAACTTTATCGCTCATTGGCTTCATTTCTATCAAATTTAAACCCTTTGGTTTTTAAAGAAATAGCTCTTAGTTTTTTTCTCTTTGCAACAACTGGTTTTTTTTCCACTTTTACTTTAAATTCATGTTGTGGTAGATTATTTAAAAAATCCATGATGGTGTTGAAAATATTGTGATTATTTATATCTAATCTTATGGTTTGCATTTTGACTCCTTTTTATTTATTATCTTTAGTATAGCTAAAAAAATTAAAATTTACGGAAAGGAAACAAAAGCCATTTCCAATCCAATCTCTCTAAACCTATTAGCTCGTTCCAATATAAACTCTGATAATTTTTCTATAAAAATAGACTCCTCTTCAAGAAGAACTTCTCTCTCTATAATATCCTCTTCCAAAGTTTTAATAATCTTATCACACTCTTTAACTAAAACTTTAGAGATAAGCTTATAGTTCATTCCCACATCTTCTGCAAACTCTCGAAGTCGATAAGCAAACACTTCATTAGGGTTAAATTCATCTCCATAAGCCATTGCTAGATTGTGGTCAAAATCATACATCATTACGCAAAGCATATCATAAAAAGGTGTTGGCTTAATACCTCGTCTATCTACAAAAAAAGAGAAGTTCTTGCCATGAGCATCAGAATTTCCGATGATAAGATTAAACATCGCCCAATGGACCAACTCTAATTGTGCTATAGCAGGAACAGCACACTTTTTTGTCATAGCAAAAAGCTTTTTAAAACTTGCACCCTCTCGAATATGTGCAACATCTCGTAATGAACCAAAGTTTTGTTCATACTTGTAAGTTGGTGGTAAGTTTAGCATTTGACAACCATCTATAATATGTAGTCGTATCACAAAATCATCTTTGTAAATTCTATCAAACCTTTTAACCAACAACACAGGGTAACTCTCAAATCGTTTCAACTCCACATCAGCCACATTCAGACCTATTTTTTTAGCCAAAGTCATACAGAAAAGCTCATTAACCACAATGTGCAGATGTTTTTTAGTCTGAAACTTCATAATATGTGTTGAGCTAAGCGTACCATTTCCCAAACCAATTTTTTCATCTTTAATAATCACAGGCAATTTTGCTTGAACTCCTGCCAACGAGAGCCGAACAGTTTTATCCCAAATAGCGATACTTTTACTCTCTAGTTTTTCTATTCTATCGCTTAACTCTTTGGTTGGTATCTCTCTAAAAATAGCTTGATTAGCTTCATGGTTCTCTCCAAACATCAAAGCTCCTGCCGTGTCATAACCAATGGTGTGCATCATGGCAAAGGTATTATTTTTAGAGATATGTGCAAAGGTAGCAATATCTTCTAATCCCTCTCCCTCAGGGATAAGATTTTCTAAAAATCGTTTGATAATGCTTGATGAATATTTACCATTAAATGCTAAATGTGGAGAGATAACAAAGCCTTTTACTATCCAACTCTTATCGTACTCAAAGTGGTAATTTTCATCTTTATCTATTGAAAGTTTTCCTACTATTTTATTTTGCATACTAACTTTTAAACTATTCATCACTATTCCAATCTTTCATGTTCATCTCCATGCCTAATGCTTCCATAATTTGAAGCAGAGTGTTAAGTCTTACTCCCTCAAAACCATTTTCTATTTTGTTTAAGGTATGGGCTGAGATGTTGCAGAGCATGGCACAGTCAAGGGTATTTAAGCCTTGTTGTGTTCTTCTTGCTTTTATGAACTTTCCTATGGTTTCTAGGGTTATGGGTTTGTTGAATGATGGTGGTTGGGTTGGTTTTACTTTTTTTCCTTTAGTCATTTTTTACCTCAAAAAACTCTTTTAGTCTCTTTTCAAATGCTAAATATTCAGGACTATCACTAAGCTCTTCAAAAATAAAATCAACTATCTTATCTTCTATTAAAGAATAATTTTCTTTAAATTTATCTTCTGAATAATCTCCAATTTGTCTTACTAAACTTTTTTCATTATTATTAAATTTACTCTTAATTGTCTTTGAATTATCAGTTTCTTTAAATTCTTTTATACTTAAGTTTGTAAATTTAAATTCATCCTTTAAACATTCTGACTCAATATATCTATGAAACTTTGGATTTTTAAATAAATTTTTTAATGTAAACTTTTCTATATTATCTTCTACAGGAATAAAAGTGAACTCTTTTTTTAATTCTTCTATAGCTTGTTTTTGTAATTCTTTATTTAAATCCTCTTCAATATCTTTATCGAAAACTGTAACAACTTTAGCATTTACATAATAAGTATTTTTTAGTAAAGAAACCTCTAAAAGTTTTCTCCATCCACCAATTGGAATAATTGTAAAATAAAGTCTATATTTAAAATTTTTATCTATTTTATCTATGGTGTTTTTTAAAAACTTTTCTGCTAATTCATCTTCTACTAAAAGAACTTTATCGTAGTAGCTATGTTTATATAAATTTTTTGTTACATATGCAGGATATATAGGGTTTGATATAGTAATATGCCCATCATTATTTTCAAAATAGTAAATATCATTTGCATCAGAATTTTCTATAATCTGTAGAGAATGTGTGGCTACTATAAAAGTGATATTAAACTTTTTTCTAAATTGG
>NZ_JAACKB010000423.1 GCF_010892395.1 Sulfurovum sp. bin170 | reverse complement strand
TAAAATTGAATAAATCTTCATTTTAAAAGATATTTAAAACTTTAATTCTTTAAAAAAATCTATCAAGATAGTATAAAATTAACTATTATACTAGTATATTAAAAATTCAAAACTAGGAACCGATGGCTTCAGCCTCGTTATATTCGGGACTAAAGTCTCCGATTCCAAATGAGTTTTGAAAGAAGTCTATTAAAAATTTATTACACTTCCGCACTCAAAATCAAAGAAGCCAAAACCCCATCCTCATAATTCTCAAGCACCAACTTCCCTCCTATAGAGTCCTCCACAATCATCTTGGACATATAAAGTCCCACCCCTGTTCCGTCACTTTTAAACTTGGTGGTAAAGTAGGGTTCAAAGATTCTATCCATAATATCTTCGCTTATCCCTCCACCATTATCCTTTATACATATCTTTATCTCATTATCCTTCTCAATAAAGTCCACAATAACTTTTGGATTTTCGATTCTCTTGCTGATGATGGCATCTCTTGAGTTATTGAGCAGAATCATTATCACCTGCATTAGCTCATTTTTGTAGCTATAGATTTGGGTATCTCTATTTTGAGTTCTATCTATCAGCTCAACATTGCCATCAAGATAGGAGTCTTTGACAAACTTGATGGACTCTTTTATTGCGTCCGAGACGATAAACTGCTCCTTCTCTTTGGTAGGTGAGAAGAAATTTCTAAAGTCATCAATCGTGTTACTCATTTTGTGAATATATTGACTGGACTCCTCTTTAAACTCAGCTATCTCTTGGGTCGTGAGTTTTCCATTGTCCTCATAGTCCATCATCAAAACCGTATGTAGTGCAGAGAGTGAGTTGAGTGGTTGTCTCCATTGGTGAGCGATATTGGCTATCATCTCTCCCATTGATGCCATTTTACTGTTTTGAATCAATATCTGCTGTTTCTCTTCTATCTTTCTAATCTGCTCTTTTAGCTCTCTTTTGTATCTCTCTATCTCTGTAATATCTGTCAAGGTGATGGAGTAGAGATTCTCATCCATCCGTTTCTCATTTATATTGACTCGAAACAGATGAATCTGTCCATCTCTTCCCTCTATTTTAGCAACATTTGGAGTATTTTCCCTATCATTTAACATCGCATCTATCCAGAGAATACCATTTTTCTCTTTTTGTAGATAACCATCCTCTTGGATAAAGAAATCACAGATACACTCCTGCTGTTGACGAAAATCATCAATGGTCTTAAATCCCAAAAAATCTAGCATGGCTTGATTGGCTTTTTTTAGCTCATGTCCATCGGTTAGAAGTAATATATTCTGCTGTGAGTCGAGAATAAACTGTATATATTCATTGTTTTTTTCCAAAAGTAACTCCTTGATAAAATTATAGCAGAGTGTTGTTTAATTTAGATTCAAATATCAGATTTAGTGTAGGCTTTAAATAGTTTTTAGTTATAATAAGTTATAATAAAATTCAAGGGATAAAAATGTATCTAAACGATACCACTGTGCTATATGTCGAAGATGACCCCTCCACCCAAAAATTGATAAAGAGAATACTTAGCAGACACTGCAAAGAGGTCTTTGTTGCCAATGATGGTACAGAGGGTCTAGCACTGTACCAAAACAGACATCCTGATATTGTACTTAGTGATATAGTGATGCCCAATATGAACGGTATAGAGATGAGTGAGAAGATAAGAGAACTCAACCCCAAACAGATAATCTCTCTCTTTACGGCATATAATGAGCCAGAGTTTAAAGCCAAAGCTTCAGAGCTAAAGATAGATGCTTATATCATGAAACCATTTGATGAGAAACAGTTTTTTAACTCTCTAAACTATCTGGCAATGGCGTTTCATACCGATTTGGATATTAGAAAAGAGATATAATGTCAAACCAAATAGAAGATAAGTTTAGAGTTGGAGCCTCACACACCATCGGTTCATATATACTCCCTGGTGAGATAATTGATTCCATTCATCAGCAGGTCAATCGTCAAATCAAATTGATTGTTGCTCCTTGTGATGAGGTAGTCAAAGCTATAAAAGAGCAAAAGCTTGATTTGGGTTTTATAGAGTCCCCTGTTTTTGATGATAGTTTGGTCTATAGAGAGTGGATGGAAGATGAGTTGGTTGTCTGCTCCAAAAAGCAACTACCAAGCTCACTGTCTGAAGAAGATTTGAATCGGTGTCGAATTGTTGGTAGAGAGAGAGGTTCACTTAGTCGAGCATTCATTGAAAACTTTCTTGAAAAGCAGGGGCTATCCTATTATGACTTTGACTCCATATCAGAAGTAGATAGTCCAATAGCCATTATCCAAAGCATAAAATGGTCAAAACCACACGCTCCAATCACTGCTGTGGCTATTGTCTCTAAACTGGCTATTGAGTATGAGTTAAAGTACAATGACCTATATGAATCTTCTATCAATAACACACCAATTATTAGAAAGTTTTATATTTTATATAGAGAAGATTCTG
>NZ_JAACKB010000422.1 GCF_010892395.1 Sulfurovum sp. bin170 | reverse complement strand
TTTTAAAAATGATGGTTTGGAGATAATTACACATCATAGAGAGAGTACACCAAGGCAAGAAAAAGAGCAACCACAAAATAGATTTTCTGAATTTGCAGGGATATGGAAAGATAGAGATATAACCCAAGAGTCAATTAGAGAAAAAGCATGGAAATGATAATTCTAGATACCAACATATTGATTGAGATTTTGAGATTATAGAGATAAATGAAGCTATATCCAAACAATCTACTACACTTATCAAAACTTATGCAAAAAGCCACAATTTGGATATTCCTGATAGTCTTATTGGCTCAACAGCTTTGATTTTAGGGTCTCCTCTTTTTACTTATATAGTTAATTAAATATCGCCTTATGCTCCACCATAGCACAATAATTCTGCACCACAGCTATCCCACTATCTTTAGCTTTCTCTGCTGCTTCATTGTTAATAATCTCCAGTTGAGTCCAAAGCACTTTAACATCACCTCGCGCAATACAAGCATCAGCCACAGCCAAGACCACAGCAGGTTTTCTAAATACCACAACCATATCAACAGGTTTGTCTATATCTGCAAGAGATTTATAGACTTTTTGCCCCAATATCTTATCACCTTTTGGATATACAGGTATCATCTCGTAGCCAACCTCCACTAGATATTTAGCCACACGATTACTAGCTTTTTCAGGTTTTGGAGAGCATCCAATCACGGCGATGGTTTTGCACTCTTCAAAATACTTTCTCATCTCATCTCTATTACTATTTACTCGTGGGATTTCGCATTCCATAATTTTATCCTTTTTGATTATAATTCTATCAATATAATATCAGGATTAATTAATGTTGGATTTGAAATCTATAGAAAAAGCGAGTCATAGACTAAAAGGTGTAGCACATCGTACACCATTCTCTTATGCTCCGTTACTAAGTGAGATGAGTGGATACGAGGTCTATTTGAAAAAGGAGAACCTTCAACGAACAGGGGCGTTTAAGCTTCGAGGGGCATTTAACAAAATTGCAACGCTTATAGAAGAGGGAAAGAGGGGAGGAGTGGTCGCAGCAAGTGCAGGAAATCACGCCCAAGGGGTGGCTTTTAGTGCGAAATATTTCAAAATAGATGCAACAATTATCATGCCAGAGTCCACACCTCTGACTAAAGTACAGGGGGTCAAAGATTTGGGTGCAGAGGTGATTTTGCATGGAGCGAATTATGATGAAGCGTATGGTTATGCTACCCAGTTTGCTACGGAGCATCACAAAGATTTTGTGCATCCATTTACAGATGATGAGGTGATGGCAGGGCAGGGGACTGTGGCTATTGAGATGTTAGAGGAGCAGAGAGACCTTGATGCTATTATTGTGCCTGTTGGTGGAGGTGGATTGATTTCAGGTATAGGGGTGGCTATCAAGGTGATAAACCCAAATGTCAAACTTATCGGTATCGCTTCGTTGGGTGCTAGTGCTATGAAAAACTCATTTGACCACGGCAAAGCAGAGTCGACTAAAAGTGTGCGAACAATTGCTGATGGTATTGCTGTGAGAGACGCTTCGCCTATTACGCTAGAGTATATCTTGAAGACGGTTGATAGGATAGAGCTTGTCTGTGAAGATGAGATTGCTTCTGCTGTTCTGTTTTTATTGGAAAAGCAGAAACTCTTGGTGGAAGGGGCAGGAGCTGTTGGTGTTGCGGCGTTGATACACAATAAACTTGGTCTGCCAAAGGGTTCAAAAATAGGAATAGTACTAAGTGGTGGAAATATTGATGTTACGATGCTCTCTCTCATTATAGAAAAGGGGCTTGTCAAGAGTTCTAGGAAGATGAAATTATCTGTGATATTGATGGATAAACCAGGGGCATTAATGCATTTTACAGAGCTACTTTCAGAGGTGGGAGCGAATATTGTACAGATTGGTTATGATAGAACTTCTATTGATTTGGAGTTTGGTGATGCTGTTGTTTCTGTTGATTTGGAGACCAAAGGTGTAGACCATCAGGATGAAGTCAGAGCGATTTTAACCAAAAATGGATTTGAATTCAAAGAGGCACGGTAGGTCGGGCTGCCCTCTGCCCGACAAAAACACGCACAAGTTGAAAAAGGAAAAAAATGAGTAAAAATATAATAGCCATAGATTTAGGTTCAAATAGTATCCGTTTTTTAAAGATGGATTGTAAAACAAAAAAAACTATTAGTACCTTTCATAAGATGGTAAAAACAGCTGATGGTTTAGCAATCACAGGACGCATATCTTATCCTGCTCTTGACCGTATAATAGTAGCTATCAATGAAGCAAAAGAGCAGATGGACTTCTCAGATGCAAAGGTCAAAGCTGTGACTACAGAGGCTATTCGTCAAGCTGTTAATGGTCAAGAGATACTTGATGGTATAGCAAATAATACAGGTGTGGAGTTTGAGATTATAGATGGGGATGATGAGGCTAGATATGCACTTATTGCTACCAAAAATCGTTTGAAACTTCTGGGTGAGTCTCCAAAAAGTTTTATGATTGCAGATATTGGTGGAGGGTCTACAGAGTTGATATTTAGTCATGGAGATAGAACCATCTCAAAAAGTTTCAAGATAGGGATTGTGACACTGACCCAGAGTTTTAGAGGGATAGGGGAGATAGCCAATGCTATACCTGCATTAATGAATGAGATGAGACTTTTTTGTAATGAGGTATACTCTAAAGATGGAAGAGTAGAGAAGTTTATTGCTATGGCAGGAACACCAACTACCATCGCCTCAATGAAGATTGGTATGACCTATACGACTTATGATGCAGAGAAGATTCATGGTACACTATTGACTAGAGTCGATTTGTTAGAGCAGTTAAAAGCTCTTTTGTCTATGAGTGTAGAGCAGAGGTCAAAAATGGTTGGGGTAGGGCGTGAAGACCTTATCGCTTCTGGGATTTTGATATATGAGGAGATTTTTGATATTGGTGGGTTTGATAGTTCTATGGTTATAGATGATGGGGTTCGTGAAGGTGTAGCTCTGTCAGAGTGTTAACATTTCATCACACTCTTATTATATTTTAGCTAAAATCGCCCACAAAAAAAACGATTGGAGCAGATTCATGAAGATGAACGGTGCAAGAATGGTTTGTGAAGCACTGATAGCCGAGGGTGTAAAGACCGTGTTTGGTTATCCTGGTGGTGCTATCATGAATGTATATGATGAGATATATAAGCAGGATGGTTTTGAACATATCTTGAATAGACATGAACAGGCTTCTGTTCATGCTGCTGATGGTTACGCTAGAGCTACTGGTGAAGTTGGTGTGGCGATGGTGACAAGTGGACCAGGATTTACCAATGCTGTGACAGGTTTGGCTACAGCGTATATGGACTCTATCCCTATGGTCGTTGTCTCTGGGCAGGTTCCACTCTCTTTGATTGGGACGGATGGTTTTCAGGAGATTGATGCTGTCGGAATCTCTAGACCTTGTACCAAGCATAATTATTTAGTTCGAGAGTTATCTGATTTGCCACGGATTATGAAAGAGGCGTTTCATATTGCTAGAACAGGAAGACCTGGACCTGTACTTGTGGATATTCCAAAAGATATTACAGCAGAGATTGGTGATTTTGTCTATCCTAATTCTGTCAATATACCAAGCTATAAACCAACTACCAAAGGGAATAATAGACAGATAGATAAGGCTGTTTCTGCTATCTTGAAGTCTAAAAAACCACTTTTGTATATTGGTGGTGGTGTGGTTCTATCCAATGCTAGTGATTTGGTTCGAAAACTAGCAGATATGGGTGGGATTCCTGCTGTTGAGACTTTGATGGCTAGAGGGGTTATGGGTCACTCCAATCCTCTACTTCATGGTATGCTTGGGATGCATGGTAACTACTCATCAAATATGGCGATGAGTGAGACTGATTTGGTCATCTCTCTAGGTGCTAGATTTGATGATAGGGTTACAGGTAAGCTAAGTGAGTTTGCTAAGTATGCTGATGTGATTCATGTGGATATAGATGCTGCCAATATTGGAAAACTAGTTGCCGTTGACTACCCTATCGTTGGTGATGTATATGGTGTGTTAGAGAAGATGATATCAGGTCTTGAGGGTAAGATAAAGCCTGATAGATATGCCAACTGGAGAGAGGTCTTAGAGCGATATAATACTCTTCATCCTCAAAGCTATAGAGACTCGGATGAGGTTATCAAGCCACAGTGGGCTATAGAGAGAGTTGGTGAGCTTTTGGGCGAACAAGCGATTATCACATCGGATGTTGGTCAGCATCAGATGTGGACGGCACAGCACTATCCTTTTGATAGACCAAGACAGTGGATAAACTCTGGAGGACTAGGGACAATGGGCTTTGGTTTTCCTGCCGCCCTTGGTGCTAAACGCGGTTGTCCTGAGAAGACGGTTATAAACTTTACAGGTGATGGTTCAATTTTGATGAATATGCAGGAGCTAATAACAGCTTCGGAGTATAAGATTCCAGTTATTAACATTATCCTAAATAATAGATTTTTGGGTATGGTTCGACAGTGGCAGAGCTTTTTTTATGATGAGAGATACGCAGAGACCGATTTGAGTTATCAACCAAACTTCAAAGCTTTGGCTGAAGCCTGTGGTGGAATTGGGTATGATGTTACCAGCAAAGAGGAGTTTGATGCAGCACTGGAAGATGCAATCGAAAAAGATAGAGTTGCCTTTATCAATGTTGCAATAAATAGGTTTGAAAATGTATTGCCAATGGTTCCAGCAGGTGGAGCGTTGTATAATATGCTGTTAGATGACCAACAGGAGGAGAAGTAATGTCTGATAAAACAAGAAGAGTAGTATCGGTATTAGTAGAGAATGAGAGTTCAGTACTCTCTCGTGTCTCTGGTCTCTTTGCAGGGCGAGGTTACAATATAGAGACTCTAACCGTCGCTCCTGTGCCAGATACGAATCGTTCTCGGATTACCATTGTTACTAAAGGTAGCCAGAGAGTTTTGGAGCAGATAACCAAACAACTTCATAAGCTTATACCTATTCATAAGGTTGTGGAGCATGAGGAGATGGTTGAAAAAGAGATGGTACTTGCAAAATTTCCTATAACTGAGAGTTTAGCAGATATTCAGGCTCTGTGCGATGCGTATAATGGTGAGATTGTTAATGTAGGTAGTGATATGATTATCGGTATGGCTGCTGATGAGCCTATTCGGATTAAACATTTTATAGAGGCTTCAAGTCGTTATAATCCTATTGAAATTGTTCGTGGTGGGGTTGTTGCGATAGAGCGATAGATAATTATATTGTTTATTGTTCGATTTCATCGAACCTACGGATTTGTTATTGAAATATATTTGTGATTCGTAGGTTCGATGGAATCGAACGGTTTAATATGTAAATTTTAATGAAAGAACAAATATGAAATTAAGTCAAATATGTCAAGAGATTAATATCGAATTTCTAGGTAATGATATAGAGATAGACGGACTCCATACATTAAGTGAAGCAACCTCCTCACAAATCTCCTTTTTTAATGATAAAAAATATAAAAATCAACTTTCAGAGACTAAAGCTATAGCTGTTCTAATAGAGGAACAGTATGCCCAACTACTTCCCAAGACCACAATAGCTCTTGTTACAGATGAGCCATATCTAAAACTTGCTCTTGCTTCAAAATTTTTTGCTCACAAGATAGAGACAAAAGGTGGTCATCCAGATATGGGTGAAGGTTGTGATATAGACAAGAGAGTTCGTTTTGGAAAAGATGTAAATTTGGGTGACAATGTAACAGTTATGGCAGGTGCTTATATCGGAGATAGCGTAACTATCGGTTCTAATACACTTATCTATCCCAATGTCACGCTATATCATCATACAGAGATAGGTAGCAATTGTATTATCCACGCAGGAACAGTTATTGGTTCAGATGGATATGGTTTTGCACATACCAAAATGGGTGAACATGTCAAAATTTATCAAAATGGTAATGCTGTAATAGAAGATGCCGTTGAGATAGGGGCTAATTGTGTTATTGATAGAGCCGTATTTGGAACAACTTATATTCGTAAAGGCTCTAAACTGGATAATCTTATTCAGATAGGACATAACTGTGATGTGGGGGAACATTCACTTATTGCTGGGCAGTCTGGATTGTCAGGTTCTACAACAACAGGACGAAATCTAGTTATGGGTGGTCAGAGTGGAACAGCAGGACATCTGCATATTGGCGATTTTGTAACAGTTGCTGGTAAATCTGGAGTGACTAAATCACTTAAAGGTGGCAAGACCTATGCAGGTTTTCCTGCTATAGAGCATATAAGTTGGTTGAAGTTACAGGCGAAGATTCATGGGTTGATTAAGAGGAAGAGGAGGTAAGCTGACTCGTTTGTATAATCACATTACCACTCAAAAAGATAGTAAGTAGGTGACCAATATTATATTCATTTGGAATCGGAGACTTTAGTCCCGAATATAACGAGGCTAAAGCCCAATGCCAATGAATTAAGCTTTTTTTGAACCAAATAGTTCGGGTGTAAACACGCCGATTCCGAAAATGCAAATTGCATATAAGGA
>NZ_JAACKB010000421.1 GCF_010892395.1 Sulfurovum sp. bin170 | reverse complement strand
TTATTTCTGATAATAAATTGACAACTCAATATATTCCAGCAGAAAGAAATTTAATATCTTTATTTAATAAGTCTCTTACTACACTACTAGTTGCTGAAGTACCATTACCAAAATTCTTACTTCACTTCTCTAGTGAATTTGAAAAAGCAGGAAATGAGTTAAAAGAGCTAGAATTTCTAAATGTAAAATATGTAAATGGAGATGGTTTAGATAGACATAAAGTTTATTTTAATGATAAAGATTATTTACCATTAGAGTTTAGTTCAAGTGGTATTCAATCTGCATTACCACTCTATTTAACTGTTAAATATTTTGCTAATAGACACAACTCAATTATTATCGAAGAACCAGAACAAAATCTTTTTCCAAAAGCACAAAAAGAGACAATAGAGTATATTATAGAACATATAACAGATGAAAACAGACTGTTTATGATGACCCATAGCCCTTATGTTTTAACTGCACTAAATAATTTAATACTAGCAAATGATGTAAAAAATCAAAAAGGTGTAGAGGCAATAAAAAATATTGTAGAAGAGAAGCATTGTGTTAATTTTGATGATGTGAATGCTTATACTATAATCGATGGAAAATCCATTGATATTATGGATAGAGAAGATAGATTGATTGGTATTAATCTTATAGATTCTATCTCTGATGAAGTTAACAATAACTTTGATAAACTCCTGTCTAAACTGGATTAATAATGATTTCTAGTTGCAATGAAGTTAAAACAGATAAAATAATATCGGTTAGTGAAAACAGAAGAACATTTAGGGTCAATAACAGTTCATCTTTAAGTATCAATAAAGTAGAAGTAGATGGATGTTATATCTCATCAGGTCTAAAGTGTGATTATCTTTTTGAGATTATTGATAAAGAGATAAAACAGATATTTTATGTAGAGTTAAAAGGTAAAAATATTGAGCATGGAATAAAACAGTTGGAGGCAACTATAAAATATTGTCTATCTGTACATAAAAATATTCCAAAAGAGTGTTATATAGTAGCGTCAAGGGTTCCAAAATCTTCAACCTCTTCTCAAAAACTAAAAAAAGAGTTCAAACGAAAAAATAATATTCAGCTTTTTATTGATACAAAAACGAAAGAGATTATCGTTTAAATGTCCTACACCTCATGGTTCCAATCCCACGGCAAAAAACACAAAGAGATAGTAAATAAACTCTCACATCTAAGTAATAATGAACTAATAGAGTATTTCCAATTCGAAAATATGCAAAAAAAAGAGCCAAACTTCTGTCCTCTCTATAAAGAGAATAAAAAATGCCACGACATAGAAGAACTCAACTGCTACCTCTGTGCCTGTCCAAATTTTAGATTTGATGATAATGGATTTAAAAAAGAGAAAAATCGAACACTCTTCTCATACTGCGATATAGACTCAAAAGATGGAACCCAATACAAATCAGATAATGCCATCCACCAAAACTGTATTGGCTGTTTTATCCCCCACTCCAAAAGCTACATCAAAAAATATTTTTCAAAAAATTGGTTTAAAATAATGGATAATGTTGCTGTTTGTTATGATGATTAATCTCATATGTAACCAAATATTCAATAAATAAATTTTATATACTTATCACCATAGATTATTAAGCTTATTATACTAGTTTATATATAATAAAGCTTAAAACATCAAACTTAAAAGGATAGGTATGTCAAAGCTAGAGTCACAGAGTCATCAATATACACCATATGACCAGATAGACAAAGAACAACTCAAAAAAGATATTGAGGAGGCAAAAGAGACCATAGGAGCACCCTCTGAAGAGGATTTTCAACATCTATTGAAGATGGAGAGATGGGGGAGAATTGCAACCGCTTCAGGTTTTGCTTTAATACTGATAATTGCTCTTATGGAGCTTAGTGCTGGGGGGATTAGTGGTTTTGTTTTTTGGCCATTGGCGATTGTAGCAGCCGTACTTATTAGTACTGGTAATGTTGGTAGATGGGCGAATGTCACTCATCCTGTACTACATGGAGCGTATGACAAAGTACCAAATATCCCTAATAAATACAAAAAGAAATACTATGCACAGGGGAGCAGAAGATACCTTGATTGGCTTGATTGGATTAAGCCAGATGCTTGGATGTATGAGCATAATATCATGCACCACTATCATCTTGGTGAAGTCGATGACCCTGATAATGTTGAGCGAAACATGCAGTGGCTTATCCAGTCAAAGACACCAATGTGGCTAAGACGAATCTTTGTTTATGTATTTGCGGGAACATGGAAGTTTACCTACTATGCACCCAACACACTAAGAATTTTAAGAAACAAAAAGCTGAAAGAGGACAATAAGATGGAGATACTTGACTACGAGTATGATCCTAGAAAGCCTTTTGGTTTTGAGCTTTGGTGGGATTACTATATTCCTTATTTCTCTGTTCACTTTATTCTTATTCCTGCACTCTTCTTGCCACTTGGAGTTTCTGCTGTTATTACAGCACTAATTGTTTTAGTAATAGCAGAGTTTTTTGCCAATCTTCACTCATTTTTGGTGATTGTGCCTAACCACTCAGCAGAGGATATTTATATGTTTAACGAGCCATACAAAGGGACTGGGGAGTTCTATCTTCGTCAGATTATGGGGTCGGTTAACTACAATACAGGTTCAGATCTGATTGACTATGCACATGGATTCCTCAACTACCAAGTGGAGCATCATATTTTCCCAGATATGCCTTTGAGTTTTTACCAAAAAACACAACCACTTATTAAAGATATTTGTAAAAAACACAATCTTGAGTATCGACAAGAGTCAGTATTTAAACGAATGAGCATGACGATTGACCTTATGGTTGGAAAAACAAAACTACTAAGAGTTGATGGGGTTTAAACCTCCTCATATCTTACTCTTTGAAAAATTTAGGGCGAATTAATCTTTTACAAGTATAATCGTACAATTAAATTTTTCAAGGAAAACGATGAAAAAACTTCTACTTATTGCACTAACAACACTATCATTGATGGCAATAGAGCTACCAAAAACTATAGAGACAACCATTCAAGCTATTAATAACGGAACCGTTCAATTATCAAAAAATATACCAAAAGGGATGAGTGGAATTGTGGTACACGACTACGGGAATGAACTCTCAGCCATTACCCATACTATTGTAAGCCAAGGAGACAATCAAGCTACTCTTGAATCTTATAGTATACTAAGCCATGTAAAGCTACCAAGTATCAAAACCATAGCAAAAAAAGGAGACAGAGTGATATTTGGAAACTTCTATAACAATGTACTTCTTATCGCACCCAATGGAAGAAGCTATAGAGAGATTACAAAGTCTATCAAAAAATCTTGGGTACACCCTGACAGCTATGCTATGCATCTGATTAGCAATGATGAAATCCATATAAACCTAGAAAATCTAAAAGCATTTGCAGGGAAAAACCAAGTTGGATTAGTACTAGTTGCTACAAAAGATAGTCTACTCACACTTGACCCTATTAGTGGAGTATATCTAGGCAAAGAGCCTTTGAGTCTCAAAGTTGACAATGCACAATCTCCATTCTATGCACGATTTGAACAGATAAGCACTGATATATTTAGTTCAGAAGATACAAAAAAGTTTGAAGAGTACTACAAAGGCATCGAGAGATTAACTAAATGATAGAGAAACAGCACCTCAAAGCACTAACAAAAATAGTGGGTAGTGAAAATATTTATGATGACAAAGCCCACATGATAGCCTACAGCTACGATGCTACGCGTACACGATTTGAACCCGATGCAGTTATTTTCCCTCGACACGAACAAGATGTAAGTGATATTTTGAAGTACTGTAATGAGCATCTAATTGTTATTACCCCTCGTGGAGCAGGGAGTGGCTTTACAGGTGGAGCATTACCTGCCAACGGTGGTATCATTATGGCGATGGAAAAACATATGAATAAAATCCTAGAGATTGACACCGAGAACATGGTAGCTGTGGTGCAACCAGGGGTTATCAATATGGATTTGCAAAAGAGAGCAGAAGCACAAGGTCTATTCTATCCACCAGACCCTGCTAGTGAGGAGTATTCGACTCTTGGTGGTAATGTTAGTGAAAATGCAGGTGGTATGAGAGCCGCCAAGTATGGGATTACCAAAGATTTTGTAATGGCTCTTCGTGCAGTAAGAGTCAATGGTGATATTATCCGTGCAGGTAAAAAGACGATAAAAGATGTGGCAGGATACAACACAGCAGGTATCTTGATAGCTTCGGAGGGGACACTAGCTGTTTTGACCGAACTAACACTAAAACTTATCCCAAAACCAAAATATAAAAAGACCTATATGGGGATTTTCCCATCAGTTGATAACGCTATGAATGCCGTGTTCAAATCACTCTCTGCAGGAGCTAATCCTGTGGCAATGGAGTTTTTGGACAAGTTGGTTATCGAAGCACTTATAGAGAAACTTGGCGTGGATTTACCAACAGAGGCAGGAGCTGTTTTGGTTGGTGATGTTGATGGAAATGTGCCAGAGGAGGTTGAGTTTCAACTAAAAACTCTCCAAGCCTCCTTTGAAGAGAATGGAGCCAGTGAATTCAGAATCGCCAAAAATGATGATGAGGCAAAAGAGCTATGGTATGCACGGAAAAATGCTTCACAATCTATTACTATTTTTGGAAACAAGAAGCTCAATGAGGATATATCTGTGCCTCGTTCTATGTTGCCAAAAGCTCTGGAGAGAATCTATGAGATAGGTGATAAGTATAAGTTCAAGGTTCCATGTTTTGGTCACGCAGGAGATGGCAATATCCATGTCAATGTGATGATAGATATTTCACAACTTGATGAGGGTCACAAGTGCATCAAGGAGATATTTGAGATGGTAGTCGAGATGGGTGGAACACTAAGTGGTGAACACGGAATAGGTACGAGCAAAGCTCCTTTTATGGGAATCGCTTTTTCCGATGAAGAGATGCAGATGTTTAGAGACATCAAAAAGGCATTTGACCCTAATAATATTTTAAATCCAGGGAAGATGGGCTTGTAGGGTGCAATTTATTGCACCTTTAATTACATGTGGTGCAATAAATTGCACCCTACGGAGAAAAAATGAAAAAAAAACGCTCAATAAAAATAATTCTCAAAAACTATTTTATATTTATTCGAGATTTTTTTGCTGATTTACTAGATGCCAAGCTAGGGCATTTCGCCTCTAGTTTGAGTTGGAGTACTCTCTTTTCTATTATCCCACTTATGGTTATAATGTTCTCTATCTATACTACTATGCCTCTATTTGACTCGATGTATAGCAGGGTAGAGGAGCTTATATTCTCTAATCTTATGCCTACAGACTCAAAAGAGGTTATGGGCTATATCAACTCTTTTATGGAGAACTCTGATGAGCTTGGTTATGTGGGAGCATTTTATGTCTCTTTTGCGGCTATTATGTTCTTCAAAAACTATGACTATATTGTCAATGATATTTTCTCTACCCCTACACGAAATCTATTTGCTGCGATTAAGACATATGTGCTATTGCTACTAATAATCCCTATAATGATAGGTAGCTCTTTTTTTCTATCATCAACAATTCAGACATATTTAGATAAAAATAGCATCACCTCTGTGATTCATCTATACTACTTTTTGCCATATTTTGTCATCTGGATGACATTTTATATCGCCTATCAAATCTCACCAAATAGACCCATAGAGGTCTCTGATGCATTAACAAGCTCTTTTATAACCTCACTAATCTGGTATCTTTCAAAAAGTGGCTTTGTGTTTTATGTTCTTCATAACAAAACCTATACAAGTATATATGGAGGTATTAGCACCCTACTCTTCTTTTTCCTTTGGATATATATATCTTGGGCTATCTTTCTACATGGATTGAAGTTTTGTTATATTTTGGATAGAGATTAAGAGATAGAAGAGATAAAATAGAATAAAACATATTGACTTTATTAAGAAAATTTGCTAAAATTCGTTTATAAGTTTAAATTAATAAAAAAAAGGAACTCAATATGCACAAACTACTTATAAAACCATTGGTCTTTCTACTCTGTAGAAAAAATTATGCTGTAACAAAAGTCGGTATATCTGTAATAAAATTATAAATATTCAACTCCAATAATCACCCAACATAACAGATGAAGCAAAACAGAAAAAAGCACAGCCGTAGCCCCAATATCTTTAGCCGCTTTTGCTAGTGGATGTTTCTGCTTAGTAACCAAATCAACTACATTCTCTATAGCAGAGTTTAGCAATTCTGTAATTAGAATCATTACAAAAGTAACAATAAGTACAAGCTTATATATCAACTCAAATGGCAAAAGATAGATAAGAGGAAAAAATAGAACGGCAAAAGCCAGTTCTATTTTAAACGAAGTCTCTGTTTTAACAGCATGAACAAACCCCTCTAGTGCATATCTTGCATTATTAAATATAGTATATTTAGGCTTATTATTTATCAATTTAGTTCTCCTTTAAAACGAGCAAAAGCTCTTTTCAAATTCCTCTCACTAAAGCTTCGTCCTTGACGAGAGAAATATAAATATTTCATCTACAGTCCAAATGTAACAAATATCTGTCCATTACGAACATCTATTCCCCTTACCAACCCTGTCATAGAACTTGCTTTTTTTAGATTATAGATAGGTTTTTTAGCGATTGTCTCCGCAATAATAAGACCAATAGCATTCTGTATTCCATCAGGAAGATTTTTCATTAGAGATTGGTCTTGAAACTTTATCGTACTTATCATTGGGTTTTTTAGAAATAGATTTTGACTCTTTGCATCATAGCTTACGCCAGAAGCTAGTTGGATATTTCCTGATATACCATTTGGAATTAAAAAATTTGTAAACTTAAATGCTGTTCCAACGCCTAGTTTATCTTTTCCTTTTTGTCCTAATATATTTGGATTGGAGATATTGAGGATTCCACTTACTATTCCATATTTGAGTTTTCTATCTACAGGGAACTTCTCTGCAAGTGTTGAGTTTACCATTCCCATAGGCACGGCAAATGAGTATCCTCTACCTTGTGGGTCAACCCCAACACATCCACTAAACAGCCCTAAAAAGGCTCCTATTACTACGATTTTTTTTAACATTTTTTATCCTTATTTTGTTTTGGTATTTCATGTTTGGAATCGGAGGCTTTAGCCCAATGCCAATGAATTAGCGAGGCTGAAGCCATCGTTTCCGACTATGCCATCTGCATTTTCGGAATCGGCGTGTTCACACCCGAACATTACGAGGCTAAAGCCATCGATTCCTAATTTAAACTTTGGAGGGTAGACACATGGGTCTACCCCTACTGGTCAATCCCATGTTTTTTGTTGTATGCCTTTATTTTTCTGGCATAAGCATCTCTTTTTCGTTTACGCATATCTGCTCTTCTACTTAGATGTAGCTTTGCTAACAACTCATCTGGTTGTAGATAATCAAACTTTACCATCTCGCTCACTACATCAAAAAACATAGGTGCAGCTGTTTGTGAAGCGAAGTATACCTTTTTAGGTTTTACAAAAAGAACACCTATTGTATATTTGTTACCAAACTTATCATTGACAAAACCATAGAAACTACTGTGATACTCCTCTATATATTTACCTTTATATGCGATATGTGCTGTTCCAGTCTTGCCACCTACCTCCAAACCATCATACTGTGCAGCGGAGCCTGTACCTTTCTCCACAACATTCATCAAAATAGTGTGTAGTCTCTCGGCTGTTTTAGGAGAACAGGCTTTGAGGGAGTAAGTATCACGGTTTATATCATATTTTCTGTTGCGACTATCAGATAGATAGTCAACTATCTTTGGAGTTACTGCCATGCCACTATTATTGAAAGCACTATACGCCTTTACCAACTGCATAAAGTTTGTATACATACCATACCCATAAGCAGAGTTTGCACTATAGGTTGGATAGTCTAGCTTATAGGGTGGTTGTATTTTACCCTTTAACTCTTTTGATAGGTCAATTCCACTCTTTTGAGAGAGTCCAAAACCACGAAAACCATCATATAGCTCTTTTCCAGAGAGCTTCCAAGCGATTTTAGCAATTCCAATATTAGATGAGTAGGTGATAATACCTATGGGTGTCAAAGATTTAAAATAACTATCATCAGTAATAGTATAGTTCTCATTTACTTTGTGCTTTCCACCAAGCTTTATCTTTTGAGACAAGTTAATTTTTTTATTATCAAGTGCAACGGCTAGTGTTAGTGGCTTTATAACAGACCCAGGTTCATATAGATACTCTGAAAAATTAGGATTGAGTGCCTTTACATCTCTTTGACGAATATTGTCAGGGTCGAATCGTTCAGAGGAGACCAGAGATAAAACCTTACCTGTTTGTGAATCCATTACAGCAACCAATATCTCATCCGCACCAACCTGTCTCTTCATCTTGTCCACAGCTTTTTCTACAGATTGTTGAAAACCTAAAGCTACATTGAGATGTAGGTTCATACCATCAGCACGGAGAATAGTTTTGCTTTTTCCTGTTCGAATAACAGTTCCAAAAACATCTCTTTTCCCTTTAATCAAACCATCAGTATCAGGTAGCAGATAAGATGAGTATGTTTTTTCTAACCCTTTAATTGCAATAGGAGATTTGTACCCATCTTCATCTTTTACCTGCATATAACCAACAGTTGGAGTCAGAAGCTTTTTATGGGGGAAATATCGTTTTTCACTATATGCAATAATATCTAAACCTAAAACTAGATGAGGCTTTCTTATGTTTAGTGGTCTAAATATCTTCATTCTATTCATCTTATGACCCAATGATATTAAATCACTTGCCAATCGTACATCTATATTGTCACTAAGAATGACTCTGCCTTTGATTGCTTCGCCATCACTACCCCTAAATTTTCGCTCTATCTCTCGTCTGGGGATTCCACTATATATGCTAAAGAGATTAAAAAACAGTTCTCTTTTTTTGGGGTCTATACTTAGCGTATGAACCTCTGCTCTATACTGCTTTTGACTATAGCTCAAGGCATAACCATCAGAAGAGATGATTGAACCTCTAGTAGCTTTATCCTCTATCGTTGCAAATCTACCATTTGTATCTCTTTTACCATTTATAGTAACAGCAATTGTAATAAGAAAAACAACCAACAAAAGAGCAATAATCATAAATATACCAAGCAGTATACTACTTCTATATCTTATAATTCTATTTCCTGTATACTCTTCTTTCATACTTTTCCCATGTTAATCAAATATTAGAGTTTTTGCAAAATTTACTTGGAATCGGAGAGTTTATTCCCAAACATGACGAGGCTAAAGCCATCGGTTCCTAATTTTACAAGATGTCTATTAAAAACTCATGTCATTTTACTATTTTTTTTACAAACTTTCGATAAAATACCGTAAACTAACAAAAAAAAGATAAATATATGATTGACAAACCTCTATTTGGTGCAACTATTATACTCCTACTTATGGGTCTACTTATGAGCTACTCACTATCTGCATATACAGTAATACAGCATGGGTTTTCAGATACACACTTTTTTATACGCCAACTAATAGCTGTATCTATAGGAGTTAGTCTTATAATAATACTCTCTAAACTAGACCCAGACAGATGGTTTAAACCCATTGGAGTAGTGATATTTCTGCTTTTTCTATTTATACTCTTGATTATGCCATTTCTCTCCGATAACCTAGTTCGTAGTGTAGGT
>NZ_JAACKB010000420.1 GCF_010892395.1 Sulfurovum sp. bin170 | reverse complement strand
TTTATTGTGTTTTATGTTATTATGTTAAAAATTATCTTTGGAGGTTAAAGTAAATGGAAAAGAGTAAGTTAATAAATAAGAGTGATAAAAATGATGAGTCGGTAAAAAAAAATAAGTTGGATAGGAGATTGGTAATCCTATTTCTAACTTCACTTATAGCTCTTCTTTTGGCTATAGGAATTTATTTTTTTATGCCAATAACCAACAAAAACATTAAAGAAGAGCATAGCGAAACCATCTCCACATTACCTAACGAATCTTTTGTTTTTAAAACTGTAAAAGGACAGACATTTAAAATAAATGCCACTCCTAAAAGTTTTGAAATACCAAAAATGAAAAATAGAATTGTGTTCCTAAAGGTCTTTGGTTGGGACTGTAAATATTGTCAACAAGAGATTCCAGAGCTTATTAATCTCAAAAAACAGTTTGATGGAGCTTTTGATATTATTGCTATAGAGTCACAACCCCACACGACAGAAGAGAACCAAAAATTTATAGAAGAGAAGGGTATTAACTATCATATTGTAACAGGAGATAAACACAAGAAGTTTCTAAGCTATCTAAAAGAGCATCATGGATGGAGTGGTGTAATTCCACTTAGTATCGTTATTGGTGAGGATGGGAAAATATTGGCATTTGAGGTAGGTTTTAAATCTTACACTCTAGCAGAGCTTCTAAAAGTATCTCTACAGCAATATAAAATGATACAAAAACTACAAAATAAGGAGTGAGAATGAGAATGCAAAATAAGATACTCTCTTTGGGAATAACAATTATACTTTTAGGGTGTGGAGGAGATAAAGAGGAGAAGTATCAACCCATTACTGAAAAGACAAAAGAGGCTCTGGGTGATAATAGTACAGAGTCAGGATGTGATGGTGATGAGGCAAATGAGAATGAAGAGTGTAGTGAAGATAGCTCTAGTAGTTTTATCCTAAATGCACTAATCAAAGAGAGCAACGAGAGTAACAAAACGGAGAGCGAAGATAGCTCACTAAGAGGTCAACTCAATACACTCCTAGATGATATTGCCCAAGAGGAGAATACAAAAGAGAACTCTATCAAAAATGATTTAGAGTCACTGGTGACCCAAGTAGGTGACCTGATTGAAAATAACTCTAGCAAAGTTACAGAGGGGCTAGAGAGTCTAGTTGACTCTTATGATAAACAGGAGAATTCAAAATCTATTAGAGATGAGTTACAGAGTCTAGTTGAGGGGGCGGAAAGCTCTAAATTAAACCGAGAAGATATAGAGTCCAAACTCCTATTATTAGTCGGAGCCGTAGAGGATAAAAAACTAAAAAGAGAGGAGGTAGAAGCACAACTTTTGTCGCTAGTAGGAGATGCAACAAAAAATCAAAAAAATACAAAAGAGAGTCTTGAGAGCTTGGTAAGTAGTGCAGAGCAAGAGGGTACAACAACAGCAAAGAGATTAGCAAGTTCTATTATTGATGATGTAGCTAAAAAGAAAATTAAAATTTTAAGAACAGAGGATGATTTTGTTGTGATTCAGGTTCAAACAGGAGATAGTCTCTCAGCATTAGCAGAAAAATATTATGGAGATGCAACTAAATACAAAATAATACAAGAAGCTAACCAAGATAAAATTGGAAATAGAAATACCATATACCCAGGTATTACACTGGTCATACCTAAACTATAAAAAATCTTGCGAAACTAGGAACCGATGGCTTTAGCCTCGTTATATTCGGGGCTAAAGCCTCCGATTCCAAATAAGTTTTGCAATATGTCTAAAATTAAAAACTAAGGAGATAAAAAAATGATAAGAAATATAATTGCAACTATTGGAGTAGGTCTAATAGTATCAGGGGGTCAAGCATTGGCTATTGATGTGAAGATTACGGAGGAGTTAACCTCTATAACAGCAAAACACAAAGGTAGCAGTGTCGTTATCAAGAGGATTCAAAATCCAGACAGTGACCTAAATAGTGCCTTTACCAACACCTCCAAAGAGTGTCCTCCATACTGCATTCAACCGATGAATATTGGTAGCGTTCAGACACTAGGAGAGCTTGAAGTATTGGCATTTATCAAAGAGATGAAAGATAGTGATGATCTACTACTTGTCGATGCAAGAACTAGAGAGTGGCACAAAAAAGGTACCATTCCAAGTGCTATCAATCTACCATTTACAATGCTAAAAAAAGATGGGAAATATATAGGAAAAATTTTAGCTCTTTTAGGTGGAAAACAATCAGGTGATAATTGGGACTTTAGTGGGGCTGAAACACTGCTTATATTTAGCAATGGTGCATGGGATGAACAAGCGACTTTAGCAATCAAAAATCTTATTGATGTTGGATACCCTGAAAATAAGATAAAATACTACCGTGGTGGTATGCAGATGTGGAACTCTGTTGGGTTAACGGTTAAATAGATGAAAAAATTATCTATTGTAGTATTGACTACAGCTCTGCTAAGTTCAGCTCTTTTTGCTGAAACTACAGAGGGGAAAAAGGGGGCAAGTGAACTTAAAATGTACGCTTGTGGAGTTACTAGAGTTGCTTTTATGGAAGAGTTAAATAAGGCATTTAGCAAAAAATATAGTGTTAAAATCCCCATGAATGAAAAAGGAGGAGATATTTTTGTAATAGGTGGAGTTCAGAAAAAAGAGGCAGATATTGGCTCTGGATGTAGAGAAGCACTGAAAGATGATGATAACGAGAAAAATATCTGGTCAACTCAAGTGGCTTGGGGAGCTTTGTCTTTTATTGTTCATCCCAAAAACAAGATAGATAATATTACGACAGAGAATATTAAAAAAGTTCTAACTGGGAAAATAGCAAACTGGAAAGAGTTAGGTGGAGCTGATAAGCCTATTAATTTAGTTAAAAGAGATAGTAAAAAATCAGGTATTGGTTTAACTGCAAGAGAGCTACTTTTTAAAGATAAAAATCAACCATTTTCAGACAAAGCAAAAGTGGTTAAGAGTTCAGGATTTGTAAGAAAAGCTGTAGGAGTTGATGAGTATGCTTTTGCTATTGATAATGTGATAAGTTCAAGCAAAGATAAAAAAATCAAACTACTAAAAGTCAATGGAGTAGAGGCTACAAAAGAGAATATATTAGCCCATAAATATGAGATGAGACAAGCTCTATATTTTTATCTGAATGATAAACCAAAAGCTTTAGCCAAAAAATATATTGATTTTGCACTTAGCGAAGAGGGTCAAAAAATTATCTCAAAAACTGGAACAGCCAACCTTGAAGAGGCTACAGGTCATGGTGATGAGGAGAATTTAATTTTTCAAAATCTGCAATTTGATGTAAAATCAAAGTAGGGTGGAGCTTTTAAGCCCACCATTTTAAGGAGAAAAAAATGAAAACAAACAGATTACTATTTTCAGCTATTGCTGTATCTGCACTTATATCTACTGCGTCCGCGGGAGCTAAAGTAGAGTACAATGATGGCAAAAGCAGTGTAGAGATTTTTAACATGATGCAGATTTGGGGTATGAATACGATTGATAATGGAGAGAATAATTATGAAGAGGCATCTGACCTCTATATTCGTCGTGGTCGTATTGGAGTAAAGGGTAAACATAGTGACTTGATTAGTTACAAGGTATGGTTTGCATATGATAATCTTGGAAAAGCCAATAATAATATTTTGATGGGTTCTCCTCATGAGAGTACCAATACCAATAAAGATTTTTATATCTGGGATGCCTATTTTACCTATAAATTTGATAAAGAGTTTGCTAATGTGACTTTGGGTTATCTAAGACCACAGATTGGTAAAGAGTCAATCACCTCTGGATTTACGATGAACTCTTATGAGAAAGGTCTCTCAAACTTCTATCTCCGTGCACACCTTGTAGGACGAGGACCAGGTCGTGAAGTGGGTGTTAATGTGGGTGGTTTGACGCTTGATAATAAATTAAACTATAACTTTGGTATTTTTAACCCCAACCATAGCAATATAACAGGTGCTGAGATGTCTGTCAAAGATGGTGGTATTGCACGAGCTACAGCGACTGATAAATCTGCATGGATGATGGCAGGGCGTGTGGCATATAGTTTGGGTGATGCTGAGATGAAAAAGTATAAAATAGGTTATACCACAACCTATTTTGGAAAGAGAAATGGTACAACAATTGGTCTAAACTACGCTTTTCAAGGTTCAACTGATAGGTTTAAAAACAATGAAGTGATGAGTGCTGATTTACTCTCAAACTATGGTGGTCTAAACCTCTCTTATGAGTATGATTTGCTAAGTAGAGATTTTGCAGATGGAACAGGTTATGAAGATAAGATTCAAACACTTCGTGTAGGATACAACATCCCTCTCTCAAATGGGGATTTTTTGGAACCTGCTGTGCTTTGGTCTGAAGCAGATTTGGAAGAGGGAGATTATGCTAGGTCATACTCTACACTTGCAAAAGAGTTTGGAAACGGAACAGCAGGTAGCCAGACAGTTTCAAGTATTGGTCTAAACTGGTATCGTGATAAGATGAGAGAGAAATATGCAATCCACTATGTTAACTTTGATAAAGGAACAAAGGAAACAGGTGATGAGGACAATAGTGCTATTACTATAAATGCACAGTATATGTTTTAGACAAAATAGTTGTGAGGTGGTGCATTTACACCCACCCTACACTACTCTCTATCCAGTAACCACAGAAAATGAGATTTCAGCTATCTCTTTATGTCTCTTGATAAACTCATTCAGGTCATCCAATTTCATATCTTCAATAAGCTTCAACTCCTCAACAGTAGAACCCAATGGACGGTCAGTATAGTACTCTTGGAATGCACGACCCAGTCTCTGTGAAAGTGTCTCATTTCTAAGTGGCTCCGAACCCAAAATAAACTGCTTTGCAGACTCTAGCTCCTCTTTTGTAACTCCCCTGTCAAGAAATAGTTGTACGACCTCTTTGACACTCTTTATCGCCTCATCTCCACTCTCAATTTTGGTCTGTAAGTAGCCAAAGAAGTATGAGTGACTCTTATTAATAATAAACCGAGTATATGCAGAGTATGCTAGACCTTTTTTGACCCTTATCTCCTCCATTATTCTTGAACCAAAGCCACCACTTCCCAAGACAAAAGATGCCACTTGGCTAAGATGTCGCTCTTTGCTATCATACGCCACAGAGAAAGGAGCCCCAAAATAGATATAAGCCTGTTCACTCTTTACTTTTGTCTCTTTGACCTGCTGTTTTCCAATAGGAGTCATCGCTTTTATATCAACACTCTTTATAGATGAAAATTCTGACAGTACGGCTTTTACTATCTTTGAAGCCTCAGTTTGGTTTATATCTCCACCCATAACCACAATAGCATTTTCAAGCCCTAAATGCTCTGCAATATGATTTTTAATATCATCAAGACCGATAGACTCTACACTTTTGACTGTTCCAAGAGATGCCTTGGCTAGTGGAGTATTGGGAAACACCATACTCTTCATTGCGAGTGTTGAGATATAGTCAAAATCACTCTCTTTTCTTTTGAGGATACCAATGGTTTGAGTCTTTATCTTCTCTAGGGTCTCTTTGCTATAGTTTGGGTCTTTTATCAACTCTTTCATTAGCCGGATACCATGTGCAAACTCACTCTTTAGCGAACCAAGCTCAATCACAAAAGTCTCTGCTCCTGAATGTGTGCTAAGAGATATCGCCCTACTCTCTAGTTTGGTTGCAAAACCAACGCTTCCATCTTTTTTGGTTCCTTCATTTAGAAGCTTTGCCGTTAGCTTGACTAAACCATCTTTGGTATCGGTCAAAGAACCAGAATTTTTAAATATCAACTGCATGGAGATAATCGGCAGATTTTTGTCCTCTTCAAATATGAAAGGTACCTCTGTTTTTTCTATTTTTATTGGCTCTAAGACAGCACTCATTAATACTCCTTGTATCATTATTATTAAAATTATTATCTTTTTCAATTTTTTCCTTTTTATTTGTCGGGGAGAGGGCACCCCGACCTACGCGAATCTCTCCAAAATTTTGTATGCTGTATTTCGTTTAGCAGGAGACTCACC
>NZ_JAACKB010000419.1 GCF_010892395.1 Sulfurovum sp. bin170 | reverse complement strand
TTAGCTCATCATTGTATAGTTCAGGATTTATAAATGCTAGTTTTATGCTAGTATAGTATTTGAGATGTACAAACTCTCCTTGACTATAAGATTGCACAGAGTCTATATGGGTGATATTGGTATCAAAGGACTCAACAGAGATATGGGTAGAGGTTAAAAGGCTATTGACATACTGTTTGAAGAGTGTTCTGTTGATAGGTATAAAGAGTTGTGGATAGGTCATAGAGATGATGCCTTCTGTATCTAGCGACTCTAACTGTTTTAGATAGAGTTCAAGATACTCTTTGACCTCTAGCTGTTTTTTTGTATAATCTATCACTATAGTTTTATTGGTATCAACCTTTTTTGGCTCTTTTTTACTCTTCTCTTCTACTTTGTCTCCCCAAAATTTTAAGTTATCAAGACAACCTGTAAACAGTAACATCAAAGCAATTATTAAAATTTTTTTCATAAGTGACTAATTCCCCTTAGTATTATTAGATCTCTTGCAAAACTCAATTTTCCAAGATTTCTATTATTCTTTATCGCATTATATCATTTTTTAGATAGAGAAGTAACACTTTTGTCATCTTAGGAGAACTTAAAGGTTGTCTCATTAAATTATAAGAGTTCATTTCCAAAGTTTTAAATATCAATTGAGAATAATTAGCCTCTACTAATGGTGAGATGTTATCCATAAGATACAATATAGTTGCCATAGCAGATGGATAATCAGGGTCATAAATATCATCATATAGAGCAAGTTCATGATTTGAAAATCTCCATCTTCCATACTCATAAAATTTCTCTATTGCTCTATTTAGAATTGTTTGTGACAAAATTAGATACTCTTTATTTTGAGTAATTTTGTATGCAGTTAGCAAAGCAACTCCAAGATAGGCGTAATCTTCCAAAAAAGCGCTACTCTCTTTTGTATGGTAAAGCTCTCCATCTATATAGAATTGTTCTAAAAGTTTAGTGAGTGTATTAGTAGCAATAGGGAGATATTTTTTATCTATAGTAGATGCCTCAAAAAGTGTATCTACCATCATCGCATTCCACGATACGATAAGCTTGTTATCTATAAAAATAGAACCATCATCTCTCTCCAAAGAGTTAGAGTAGAAGAGATGCTCTCTGTACATATCTTTTATCATAAAATCTATAGTTTTAAAAGCAATCTCTTTGTAAAAATCTTCATCTGTTATCTTGTAGGCACGGATATATAGAGCAGATATATTTGCACTGTCATACAGCATCTTCTCCATGCGAGGACTCTTCCAATCTTTCTGTTTGCTAAATCTATAGAAACCACCTTTGGTTTTGTCGTGTATCTCCCCCTCTGCCATTTTTTTGATTGTAAAGAGAGCAGAAGATAGTAGCTCCTCATCTCCTGTTAACTCATAACTATCAAATAGTAGATCAACGGTTGAGGTGTGCGGAAATTTAGGTGAATCTCCAAATCCTCCATTTTCACTATCTCTAAGCTCCATAGTATGTTTTTTTATACTCTTCAATATACTCTTATCGAGTCTAGTGGCCTCTATGCTTTGATTGTTTGGGTGTATATACTCCAAAACCTCTTGACCTTTTCCTATCATAGTCTTTTTGTCATTAGAGTATTTTTCTATAATAACTTGGAGAAGTTCTTGGAATCCCATTACATTCCCTTTTGGAAAAGGTGAGATATATGCCGCTGTATAGAATGGTTCGATATTTTCTGTCAAAAAGATAGATATAGGAGATGCACACTCTTGTCCATTCATCAGTTTGTAGACATTTTTATAATATTTATCT
>NZ_JAACKB010000418.1 GCF_010892395.1 Sulfurovum sp. bin170 | reverse complement strand
TTTTAAAAGAGAACTTGAAATCTGAAAGATACACCGAATCTTGTGTAGATGAGAAGTCAATAGCTGCGATGAAAGGTAGAGTAAAAACCAAATCAGGAAAAGTAGAGTGTAACTTAGAGTTTATGACCAAAAAAGGTGTAGATGCTATGCCAACTTGGAGAGAGGATTTATATACAGAGACCCCAAAAGATAGATTTAGATTTATCACTGGGCGACATGCACAGTTCACTCAAAACTCAACGGCTAACAATGTGATGCTCTTGGATTTGATGCGAGAGAATTATGTTTGGATAAACAGAAAACAGGCAGAGAGTTTGAGTATTGTTCATGGTGATTGGGTAGAGGTTATAAGTAGTATTGGTAGAGTCAAAATCAAAGC
The DNA here is from genome assembly GCF_010892395.1 of Sulfurovum sp. bin170. Classification (GTDB taxonomy): domain Bacteria; phylum Campylobacterota; class Campylobacteria; order Campylobacterales; family Sulfurovaceae; genus UBA1140. The sequence continues at coordinate 1,225 of NZ_JAACKB010000418.1, read as the reverse complement.
CTATCCCACCAATAAGATTATTGAAAATGTAGTTTTTTATGTTCATGGATTTGGAGCAACAAGTGATGGATTGACACTTGCACAGAGAAATGGAGCGAGTGACAATCTGATTATCAATGATGATATTGAACCTGTATTTGGTAGTGCTGCGATGCATGAGACGATTGTTGAGATTAGAAAGGTTGAGTCATGAATTATGCAATGACATTAGATTATCAGAGTTGCATCAACTGCAAAGCGTGTGAAGTGGCTTGTAAAGAGGAGAATGGTGTTCAACTTGGAGCAGACAAACAGAGGATTTGGGTAGGAGAGACCGAAAAATCTATCTTTGGCAATCCATTTGTAAACTACTATCCATCCCAGTGCAACCATTGTCAAGATGCACCCTGCGTAGATGTTTGCCCTACGGGAGCTAGTTATTTTGGAGAGGGTGGCTTGGTTATGGCAGACAAGGATAAGTGTATTTTGTGCAAAGGTTGCATGGAGGCTTGTCCCTATGATGCGAGATTTGTTGATGATAAAGCGATAGCTGTAGATAAGTGTACCTTCTGTTACGATACACGAATATCACAAGGAGAGACCACAACAGCGTGTCAGGCTACCTGTCCTACCAAAGTTCGTCTATTTGGTAATTTGGATGATGAGAGTGGAGATTTGGTTCAACTTTTGAAAAAACGAAAGTTTTTTGTACTAAAAGAGGGAGAGGGAACTGTTCCAAAACTACTCTATCTATTCCCTGAAAATGATACGCATTTTGCAGAAAACTCTATTGGACACGACACCACAATACATACATGGGATAGTTTCAAACCAATTATAGAAAAAGCAAAAATAAAAAGGGGAACACAGTGGAAAAGTATCTAATAAAAGGGGTCGAGATTAATCGAGTCCCAATCAAAGAGTTACTCTTTAACAGAACCATGTTCGTAGCCTATTTTTTCTTGGCTCTTGGGTTTATTGGTGTTTATGAAGTTATTGATGAGAGATATTTTAAATCAATAGTAGATGCACACGATGCAGGACTTAATATCGGAAGTCCTGAACTAGCCCAATCGATGAAAGAGGCGATATTTGGAGCAGGAGGAGAGGTCAGAAGAGAGCAACCGTGGACACTCTATATTGTCAACTATATGTACATGATTTATAGTGGAAGTGCCATTATATTTTTTGTGGCTCTAGCTGAACTTCTCGATATTAAGATTATCAAAAAGACAGCTGCTGGTTT
>NZ_JAACKB010000417.1 GCF_010892395.1 Sulfurovum sp. bin170 | reverse complement strand
TATCTATTTTAACAGATGTAGTTTTTATCGTTGTTAAAATTTTATGGAAATACAAACTTCTATTTCCAACCACATATTTTAAGAATGTTAAAGAACTATGTATAATTATAACAAAAAACAACTTTATTAAATATTAAATTTTCTTCAATTCATCCCCGTCTTAGAGAACGGGGTTTTCTTGAAGTTTTTTGATAAAAAGAATCTCATGGGCAAAGATGCGATGATGTTTGGTATTGGTCATGATAATCCTAAGGTGACCGATATAGATGAGCTACGATGTGATGCTTGTATCAGTTGGGATGACAAAACGGTAGAACCTCAGGGGGAAATCTCAAGTAAGACCATTGCTGGTGGACGATATGTGATGTTTCTGCACAAAGGCTCTTATGATAAACTGCATGATATTTTTGCCGAGATAGGTGACTGGATAGTTGAGAGTGGGGTTATGCTAAGAGATGAGCCAATGTTTGAGAAGTACCTCAACCGTGACCCACGGCGAACCAAGCCTGAGAATTTGAGGACTGAGATTTATGTGCCGATAGAGGGGTGATTGACTCTACTTCAATCGATAATGCCCATCAAGAGGATAGCTAAATAGGTCATCGTTCTCTCTTGTACCCCATCCAATATTGTGAATAATATACGGCACACCATCACTTGTCTGTTTAGATGAAACTATCATAATATGGGGTCGACCTTGTACTTTGCAGGTAACAATATCTCCTGCTCTATAATCTTTTGGATTTTTTGTCACGCTTAGAGCATATCCCTTTCTCTTAAAATACCTCTTTAGATTAGGCACACGCCTATGATCGATATTTCTATCAGTACTCTTTGCACCCCATATCTTTGGATAACTCGAAAAGGCTCTCTTCATATCTTCGTGAACCTCTTTTTGTAAATCTATCTTTTTGGCATCTCGCAAAGCACGGATAATCACATCAGTGCATACCCCTTTGGTTCTTGAAATATCACCATTTGGATACTCAAGACGCACATATTTTGGGTCATAGATGAGTGTTTCACCTATCTGTTCTCTAGCTGATTTGACTAAGGGTGGGGAAGGTTTTTCTATCGTTTTTTCTACAAAGGGGAGTAGCTCAAATCCTTTTTTTAGTGGTTCAAAAGTAGATGGTTTAAATAGCATAATTGCTAGTAGAGTGGTGAAAAGAGCTATAATGGATAATTTTTTCAACATAAAATTTCACTTCTCATTCTATCAATGCTCCTCTTTCCATAAAATCCTTTATCCCCTCAAAATACCCCTTATCCAAATGAATATCATTATGTCCTCTCCCATCAAGATACAACGCTTCAACTTTTGAGCTAACAAAGGCATCATAGAGTTTTTGGCTATATTTATTCGGAATAATCTTATCTTCCCCTCCCATAACAATAAGTATTTTATGAGCTTGGATGTCAGGAACTCTATCTATAGATCTGTATTTGTCTTTTAATATTATGCCCATAGGATAGAGAGGAAATTGCTCTTGTGCTATAGACTCTATACTGTCAAAAGGGGTTACCAAAACCAAATTGCCTACAGTTCGTTTGAATGCCAAATAGGTAGCAACACCACTTCCCAAACTTCGTCCTATAACATGAATGTCGGCATGATGAATTTTAATCTTATCATAAACCAAGAGAGCATCAGTGTACAACCCCTCTTCGGTAGGTGTGCCACTGCTTCCACCATAGCCACGATAGTTGACCAGATAGATGGTATGGTTAGGAAAGTTATTAGCAAAAGTATCAGAACCATAGCCTACACTCTCTGCATTGCCACCAAAATAGATTATGGCTTTTTTATGCCCACGATTAAGAACAAAGGTTTTGATTAGCCCTACATCATTTTTAATATTTAGTTCATCGTAGCCATTTTGGAGTGCAGGAGAGGGAAAATACAAAAAGTCTCTCTGTTTTAGGTAGAGTAGTATTCCTATGATAACATAGATAATCAATAGTAATTGGATGATTTTGCCGTACATGGTACTCCTACTTTTACTTGAATTATAGCGTAAGGAATGCAAATTGGAGATTGGCTATAATATCAAATAGAGAAAAAAGAGGAAGTGTAGATGTCAAAAAAACTAACAAGCAGAGACAAACTTTTAGATGTGACATTTGAAGAGGTTTATAGGTTTGGTTACTGTGGAGCAGGAACGGCGACTATCCTCAAAAAAGCAGGAGTTCCACGAGGCTCAATGTACCACCACTTCCCTTCTAAAAAAGCGATGGTTATAGCGATGATAGAGGAGCGACTTATTCCCAAGATTAGAGATTTTTTTGAGTTTAAAATCAAAAAAAGCTCAACAGGATTGGAGCTGGTCAATGAGGTGATGGGAAAACTCTCTAAAAACAAGATGCTTGTCACTCATGGCTGTCCTCTTCACCGTCTTATGTTTGAGATGGATGCTTTGGATAGTGATATTGCTCTGCTTTGTAGTGCTGAGTTTGAACACCTAAGTGAAAATCTTCAAAAGATACTACTGTTTGGTATGCGAGATGGGAGTATTCGAGAGATGGATGCTAAAAATTTGGCAGAGTTTATTATCTCTTCCACATGGGGAATATTGTCTAAACCTGCTGTTTGCTCTTCGGAGGAGCAGTTTTTGAGGGATAGT
>NZ_JAACKB010000416.1 GCF_010892395.1 Sulfurovum sp. bin170 | reverse complement strand
GTTTAAAATCTTCAGGTGATTTTGTAATAACAGAGCTAAGTTTATTAAGCATACCACTCATTTTGTTATGTACTTTACAGCCATCTAGGTTATAAATTTCACCATAAAAAGCGGTGTCTCTATAAGATACATAGACTTTGCCATCTTTTGCTTGGTACGCCAAGATTTTAAGTGGTAAATCAAGACCTGCTTTAGGGTCTTTTGACAACATTTTTAGACCTACCGATGGCTTTCCAAATATAAGAAGCTCTGCATCTGCAACATCTTTTGCACCTGCATTTCTTGAATTTTGGGCATGGTTGATTCTATTAAAGAGGGTGATGCCTTTTTTCTTGATAATCTTTTCAAGTCTATTGATAGTTGTGTTTACATCAACAAAACTCTCTTTGGTTACGATACCATTTTTGTCCATTTGAGAGCTTTTTATCTCACTCTTTTTCTCAACTACTGGAGCCTCTGCCATCAATGCAGTTGTGAGTCCAAGTATTAAACTTACAGTTACTAGTTTTGTCATGGATATTCCTTTATGATAATAATTATTATATGTAACTATACAATTATTTTTTAAAATAGGACTTAATTAGTCTTATTTAGGAAACCGTTCTCAAAAATTTAGAACATCTAATCCACTTAACACTTTATAACCAGAATTATGGTAAAATCTTAGGTTTTATAATAAATTTTTATGGAGTCTATCAATGGCAGAATATGGTGCTAGTAATATCAAAGTCCTCAAAGGATTAGAAGCAGTAAGAAAAAGACCTGGAATGTATATTGGTGATACATCAACCAAAGGGCTTCACCACCTTGTTTATGAAGTTGTTGACAACTCCATAGATGAAGCTATGGCAGGTTTTTGTGATACTATTAAAGTAACCCTGACCAAAGATGGGTCGGCTATTATCGAGGATAATGGGCGAGGGATTCCTGTTGCATTGCACCCTACTGAAAAAATCTCTGCGGCCACTGTTGTTATGACTGTGCTTCATGCTGGTGGTAAATTCGATAAAGACACATATAAAGTCTCTGGTGGTCTTCATGGGGTTGGGGTTTCGGTTGTAAATGCTTTATCAAAAGATTTGAAACTCACTATATATCGTGATGGCTCTTCATATGTACAGGATTTTAAAAAAGGGATTCCACAAGAAATTTTAGCTGTTACTGGCAACTCTAGGAAAAAAGGTACCAAGATAGAGTTTTGGGCTGATGATAGCATTTTCACAGAGGGTACTTCGTTTCAAAAAGAGATTTTGATGAAGAGGTTCAAAGAACTGGCTTATCTCAATCCAAAAATCACCATTGATTTTAAAGATGATAGAGATGGAACAGCAGAACTTTATCATTTTGAAGGTGGTATCAAGCAGTTTGTAGAGGATATGAACACAAAAGAGCCACTCTCAAAGGCACAGTTTTTTCAAGGTACTGCAGATGATATTGAGATAGATATTGCTCTGATGTATTGTGATGCTGATTCTGAAAAATCACTCTCATTTGTCAATAACATAAAAACGGCTGATGGTGGTACACACGAAGCAGGTTTTAGAGCAGGGCTAACTCGCTCTATGTCTCGATATATTAGCAGAAATGCAAATGCCAAAGAGAAGAATACAAAGATTACTGGTGATGACTGTAAAGAGGGGCTGATAACCATCATCTCTGTGCGTGTTCCAGAACCACAATTTGAGGGGCAGACCAAAGGGAAACTTGGTTCTAGCTATGTTAGACCTTTGGTTCAGAAGTTCTTCTCTGAAAGCTTTAACAAATATCTTGAAGAGAATCCAAATGATGCCAAAGCAATTATGGGTCAAATTCTCTTGGCAGCAAGAGGGCGTGACGCGGCCAAAAGAGCGAAGGATTTAGTTAAGCGAAAAGACTCAATGAGTATTGGTACGCTTCCTGGGAAATTGGCTGATTGTCAGAGTAAAGACCCTGCACTATCGGAGATTTATTTGGTGGAAGGGGATAGTGCTGGGGGGTGTTGGTCAGGAAAAACTAAGGTAAAATGTGCTAATGGAACAGATATTTCAATTGAAATTTTAGCAGAAGAACACAAAAAAGGTAAGGTAAATTTCATTTATACCTATAATCATAAAACAGATAAAATAGAGTTGCAAAAAATAAAAAATGTATGGGAGACAAAAGTTACTGATGATTTGCTCTATATTACTTTAGATAATGGGGAAAGAGAGCTTTGTACATCTGACCATAGATGGCTTTTGCGAAATGGAGAGTATGTTGAAGCTAAAGATTTAAAAGTTGGTACATCTATCATGCCTCTTTATACAGAAATAAGAGAATTTGGATTTCATCATAGAAAACATCTAAAAGAGTTGAAAATACATAAATATGAAGCAGTTTTATATCCAAATGGGAAATCTGATTTTACACACCATTTAGCTGATAAATGGAATCTTCAAAACTCTGTTTATAAACAGAGAGATGGAAATATTCATAGACACCATATGGATAAGAATCCTCTAAATAATAATCCAACAAATATTGAACAGTTAACGCCCTCAGAACACTTATCTAAACATCATGTAGATTTTGATAAACAAACACCTGAATACAAAGCTTATATGTCCAAAAAAATGAAAGAACAATCTGATGAAATCTCCCAAAGGGTCATCAAAGATTGGGAAAATCCTGAATATAGAGCCAAATTTGAGGGTCAACATAAAAGAATGCGTGAGATTCAGATTGCAAATGGTCAGATGAATACAGAACATTTTGCTGAGTATTGGGCTGATGAGACCCATAGGGAAGAGCAGAGTGAAAGGGTTACTAAATATTTTCAAGATAATCCTGATGCCGTTGAAAACAATAGAAAAAAAGCAAATGAGCAGTGGGATAATGAAGAGTTAAGAAAATGGAGATCAGAAGAGACTCGAAAACAGATGTCTGACCTTGATAATATCAAAAGAAAGTTAGCTACAGAAAGAGAAACTAGAATTAAAAATAGTTTAGAGTTTTTAAATATTATTGGAATAGATAATTATGAAAATCAAAGAAAAGAGACTAAAAATAGAAAAGTTTTTACAATTCCAACACTTTTATCAAAAATGGATAAGAGTGAAAAATATCCAAAGTTTGAAAATTATAATCAGTTAATAGATAGTGATTTATATGTTTATAATCATAAAGTTGTAAAAGTTGAGAAGTACAAGGGAGAACCTATTTCGGTTTACGATATAGAAGTACCAAACACTCATAACTTTGCTCTATCATCAGGAGTATTTGTTCACAACTCAGCCAAACAAGGAAGAGAGCGAGAATTTCAAGCAATTTTACCACTAAAAGGTAAGATTCTAAATGTTGAAAAAGCTAGACTAGAGAAGATTTTAAAGTCGGATGAGATTAAAAATATGATTACGGCTCTTGGTTGTGGGATTGGTGATGAGTTCAACGAAGAGAAGCTACGATACCACAAGGTTATAATCATGACTGATGCTGATGTGGATGGCAGTCACATTCAGACGCTACTTATGACATTTTTCTATAGATTCTTGAAGCCAGTTATCGAAAAAGGTTATCTATATTTAGCTCAACCACCACTTTACAGATATAAAAAAGGCAAAAATGAGACCTATCTCAAAGATGATAAATCTCTAAATGACTTCCTTATCGAGAATGGTATATCGGTATTGGAGTCTGAAACTATGGGGAGACAAGATTTAACGGAACTATTTAAACTGGTGGCTTACTATAAAAGCTCACTAGCAGAGATAGAGAAACGATTTGCTCTACCTGAAGTGGTTCGATATATGATTGAGAATCCTGATGTTATCTCTACCGATAATGAAGGTCTATCAAAAACACTTGAAGCGTATATCTCTAATCTTGGTTATAATATTTTGAGTAAGTCTGTCAATGAGGAGTTTATCCAGTATTTTGTTCAGACCAATGATGGTTTGGAGGAGTTGATTGTTGATGATAATCTATTTACTAGTCCATTCTATAATGAAGCGATATATCTAAATCAGAAGATACAAGATAGAGTTACAGATGAGTACAGAGATAGAGACATTTTGGAACTTCTTGGAGCTGTTGAGGCGAGTGCCAAAAAGGGTGCATATATCCAACGATACAAAGGTTTAGGAGAGATGAATCCTAGCCAACTATGGGAGACTACTATGAATCCTGAGGATAGACGACTTCTAAAAGTTGTTATCAATGATGACCAAGTAGCCTCTGATACTTTTGTGCTGTTTATGGGTGATGAGGTTGAGCCAAGACGAGCCTATATTGAGACTCATGCTAAAGATGTTAAACATTTGGATGTTTAGGAACCGATGGCTTTAGCCTCGCAATATTCGGGGCTGAAGCCTCCGATTCCGAAAAGAATAAACTAAAAGAAGAAAATAAATATATGAAATATGGTGAAAAAGAGATAGAAGCGTTTGATATAGACTTAGCAGAGAACTATTGGGCAAATGAGCATAAGAAAAATTATACTATAGATATAGCGTTACCAGAGTTTATGTGCAAGTGTCCAAGGTCAGGTTATCCTGACTTTGCGACTATAAAGCTTAGTTATTGTCCTGATGAAAAAGTTATTGAACTTAAAGCTTTGAAGCTCTATATCAATAGCTTTATGAATATATATATTTCTCATGAGAACTCTGCTAATGAGATTTTTGATGCATTGAATAGAAATATGAAACCTAAATGGATAAGGATTGTGGCTGATTACAACCCTAGAGGTAATGTACATACGGTTATTACCGTTGACAGTAGGGTCGGTAACACCGACCAAATTGACCATATTTAAATATTTGTGGTCGGTGTTACCGACCCTACGAATTCAATCGCTCTTTCAATACGAGAAATAGTCTCCTCAACCCCAATAATAGCCATAATCTCATCAAGACCAGAACCAGTCATAGAACCCAATAGACTAACACGAAGAGGCATTCCAATCTTGCCAAAACCTATCTCTTTGCTCTTAACAAAATTATCTATAACAGCATGATACTCTGGTGGTGTATGCAGAGGTCTCTCCCACTCTTTTAACATCATTGCAAAATCTGCTAAGATGTTTTTAGCTTCACCCTTGAAGGCTTTTTTGACATTTTTGGGATTATACTCTGTTGGAGCGTTCATAATCAGATTTATCTGCGATGCCAGTTCCACTAGAGTTTTACCTCGCTCTTTGGTCGCATCCAATAGAAGTTCTAGTTTATCATGCCCTTCAACCTCTATACTATACTCTTTTAACCGAATTGCCAACTGCTCATTTGGCATATTTTTAATATAGTGTGCATTTAACCACAAGAGCTTATCAAGATTATAATTCGATGAACTTCTATTAATATTTTTTGGCTCAAACAGCTCTATCATCTCATCTATACTAAATATCTCTTGGTCTCCATGACTCCAACCCAAACGCACCAAGAAATTTAACAATGCTTCTGGTAGATAGCCAAGAGTTTTGTACTCCATCACATCGGTTGCACCATCTCTTTTTGATAGTTTTTTGCCCTGTTCATTGTTTATCATCGCTACATGGTAGAAGTTTGGTATCTCAAATCCAAGAGCTTCATAGACTACAATCTGTTTTGGTGTATTATATAGATGGTCATCACCACGAATCACATCGGTGAGGTTCATAAGAGCATCATCAATCGCTACCACAAAATTATAGGTAGGAACTCCTCCTGTTCTAGCGATAACAAAATCATCAACCTCTGTTGAAGCGATAGTAATCTCACCCTTTACACCATCATTGAAGATAATATTACCCTCCTGTGGAGCCTTAATACGAATCACTGGCTCCACACCCTCTGGAGGAGTTCCATTAAAGTCTCTGTATCGACCGTCATACCGTGTTCTCTCACCTTTGGACATCTGCTCTTCACGCAGGACTGTTAGCTCATCTTTACTCATGTAGCACTTGTACGCTTTGCCCTCTTCCAGAAGTTGGTCTATATATTTTTTATAAATATCAAACCGTTTCGATTGGTAGATTGCATCTCCATCGTAACTCATCCCTACCCAATCAAAAGCTTTTAAAATAGCCTCTAATGCCTCATCTGAGTTTCTTGATAGGTCTGTATCTTCTATACGAAGGAGGAACTCTCCCCTATTTTTTCTAGCCCATAACCATGAGAAGAGAGCTGTTCTTAGCCCTCCAATATGTAAATATCCTGTTGGTGATGGTGCAAAACGAGTTGTTATCATCTGTTAGCCTTCATTAAAATAATTGAAATAATCGCGAAAATTATAACCTAAGAGCCATTAATGTTTAGTTTATCATCATATTTATAGTGAAGTTAATGTAAAATAATATAAATAATAAATTTTAAAGTCTTTATATGATAATTTTGGGTGATAGATATAGCTTTAGCAGGGTAGAGAAGGATAGATTAAAAAAAAGATTTAATACTATCAACCAGATAAGTTACAAAACGCTTCCAGCAGAAGAGTGTACCATACAAATTAAAAAAATTTTAAAATCTGCAAATAGCAAACTAATTGTATTAAATACAAAGGCTGCCCTACCTCCCAAACTCCTAACTTACCTTACAAAACTTGAAATTAGAGGGATTAGATATATGACAGTGGAACACTTTATGGAGAAGTATCTGCATAAGTGTCTTATTCTCGATGAATCGTTTGATGTCTCTTTTTTAGATGATATTCACTCCTATACAACATTTCAAAAAATTCAAAAAAGAGTAGTTGACTTTATTGCTATTATAATGCTTTTGATTCCAACTCTACTAGCTGTTATATACTCTGCCTATAGAATCAAAAAGGAATCCCCTGGAACGCTGTTTTTTAGACAAAAACGAGTAGGTCTTGGGGAGTGTGAATTCTCCTGTATTAAACTTCGCTCTATGAATATAGATGCAGAGAAAGATGGAGCAAAATTTGCAACTGATAATGACCCAAGAGCTTTTCCGTGGGGTGAGAAGATACGGTATACGAAGATAGATGAGCTGATTCAGCTTTGGAATGTCTTTAAGGGGGAGATGCATTTTGTGGGGCCACGACCCGAACGCAAGATATGGACAAATGAGTTTGAGAAATCTATTCCATACTATACCCAACGACATATCGTAGCCCCTGGGATTACAGGTCTTGCACAGATTAAATATCAGTATGGTTCAGGGAAACTTGATGCCAAAGAGAAGCTTATGTATGACCTCTACTATATTAAAAATTGGAATATTTTTTTGGAGTTAGAGGTTATATGGAAAACTATACTTTTTGTTTTGACTAAAAAACGAGAGAATCTCTCGAATTTTTAACTGTTTGCAATACCCTTAACCCAACTCTCCATCTCTCTGTTTGCATCAGGATTTGGGGCTTCTAAAAAACTTACTACAAATTTATCAGCAAGTTCGGCTATGCCAATAGAGCGAGGTCGTACGGCTAATACTTCTGGCTTTGGTATTTTTTTTCCAAAACAGCAGATAATATTTTTGGCATCTAATATCTTTGGGTTAATTTCACCTATTTCTAGGTTTGAAGTGTGGGTATAGTGGTCAAACTCTCCAATATAAGTTGCAACTGGGTGTGTGTCAATCTTCTCTTTCATATAAGCTAAAATTTCATCTACACTTTGGTGACTGGTCTCATCTTTGTTAATCTCTATTGTAAATACTGGGTATTTTTCCATTACTATTATCTGTTTCATTTTTTTCCTTTATCTAGACACCGTCTCGTTCCACCTGTCCTCAGGTGGAATGCATAGACAATTTATGCATTGATTTCCGTTGTTTGTCCCTATGCATTCCACCTCAGAGAGGATGGAACGAGAGGAAAAAGTATTCTCTTACATTCCTGGAATTCTAGGAATCTTCCCAAGTTTAGAATTTTTACAATACCAACCCCAACCCTTTTTCATCCAGTGACCAATAATTGGCAGAGGTATAATCTTTCCACCACTGTCATTTCTAAATACGAACGCTGCACCATCACCTGTATCCATAACACATAGGATATTGAGATGCTCCATATAGCTCCGTTTTGAGTTGATTTTTTGCATCTTTTGGAAGATATTATAAGAAACATTTTTTGCCATTACCTCTGCTACATGTCCCTGTTTCGCTCTCCAATCGGGTCCCATTAGAGAGGCTGAATCGCCAATAGCATAGACACCATCAAAGCCATCTATTTCGTTATACTCATTGGTTACTACAAATCCTGCATCACTAATAGGTAGGTCAGAGGATTCAATAACAGAGTGTCCTTTTCCTGCTGAGATAAACATAGTCAAATCGGACTCTAGTTTAGTCCCATCTTCAAATCTGATACCATCTGCTTCGAACTCTGTGATTTTTGAACCAACTTTTTTATTGATATTTGTCATTCCAAACATCTTGTCCATCATCACCAACGCTTTTGGCCCCATCTTTTGCCCTGGTTTTGCCATTGGTGCAAAAAATGTAAGTTCAAATTTATCTCTTATACCTTTTCTCTTTAGCATAGTATTGACATTAAACAGCACCTCAAATGCTGGTCCACCACGCACGGCTGATGTATCATGTGGATTTCCACCAAAGCCCATTGCAATTTTTCCTGAACCTCTGTCGACTAGTCTGCTAAGTCGCTCATATAGCTCCTCTGCCTCTTCTGGTTTTCCACAGATGGATAGAGTGTTTTCTATGCCCTTATGTTTCATCTTGTCTTGACCCATCGCCACCACGATATACTCAAACTCATTCAAAACTCTACCACTTGCTAGAGTAACTTTTTTCTCTTTGGCTTCAAGTGCAGTTACAGGGTCTACGATAAGTTGGAAACCATGTTTTTGTGCTAACTGGTCAAGTGGCACAGATATTTTATCTTTTGTTGTCTCGCCTGTAGGTATCCATATAGATGTTGGATAGATATAAAAATAGTCTCTATCACTCACTAGTGTAGTCTCTATACCCTGTTTTTTTAGATAGATGGCAGCCTCAACACCTGCGAAGCCCCCACCAAGTACTAAAACTTTTTTCATCAATAAAATCCTTTCGTATTAATTAAATTAAGTTTAAATTATGATTTGAATTATAATCTGTTATTCTACTATAAATAAGATAAATATTCTCCTAATAAAGAATTTATGTATAGGGAAAAGTATTTTTTGGGTAAAATTGCTATAAAAATTTAGGAAGCATTATGAACTTAACTCATTTGGATGAGAATAACAAACCTAAGATGGTTGATGTCTCAGATAAAGAGGAGACAACCCGTGTTGCTGTTGCCTCTGGGATTATTGAGGTTACACGCGAAGCGTATGATGCAGTAGTAGCAAACTCTGCAAAAAAAGGCCCTGTACTTCAAACAGCCGTAATCGCAGCGATACAGGGGGCTAAACAGACTAGTACACTTATTCCTATGTGTCATCCTCTGATGCTTACTTCTGTCAAGACAGATATTGAAGAGCTATCTGAACTACCTGGGTTCAAGCTCACAGTTAGAGCGAAACTCAAAGGGCAGACAGGTGTGGAGATGGAAGCTTTGACAGGTGTGAGTGTGGGACTCCTTACCATTTATGATATGCTAAAAGCTATTGACAAAGGTATGGTAATTAAAAATATACAACTAGAGAAAAAATCAGGGGGTAACTCAGGTGATTTTAACAGATGATTTTAGATGATAAGTGTCAAACTAAACCAAATATTGAGTATCCTTGCCAATGGGAGTATAAGATTATTGGAACTAACAAAGTGGAATTAGAAGTATCTATCTCTGATATTATGGGAGATAGAGACTATAAGAGTAGAGCAGGGAATAGCTCTAGCAAAGGGAAGTTTCATAGCCTAAATGCCAGTTGTAATGTGGCTTCGGAAGATGAGAGAAATGCTATATTTAAGGCATTTCAAGAGCATGTTGCCGTGAAGATGGTGATATAACCCTCTTCATTTTTATAGTAGTAACCATAGAGAGAATCACATAAGCCAAAAAGAAGTAGAGACCTACCTCTATCTCTGCATGGCTTACGCTACCTTTGTTGCTAGTGAGATATACTAAAAGTGTAGCTACTACAAAAACATCTATCATAGACCATTTTCCTATGTGCCGAAAGAACTCTACTAGATGGTGGCTAAATCTGTAGTCTCTAAAGATTATGGTAAAAATAAGAGTGACTATTTTGGCTAGAGGGACGATAACAGAGAAGAGTAAAATAGTGATAGCAACAGCTATCTCTCCACTCTCAAATAGCTTTGATATAGAGCCTAGTATCCCTTTTGATTCAAATGATAATATAACATCTCCAAGGTGTTCAACCTCTTTATGGATGGTAACCATTAGGATAGGGGTAATAAGCCCAAATATGAGGGATATGAGAGAGGCTATGGCTAGAGTCATCGTCCCTGCTCTTGGACTACAACTTAGAGATATTATAATCAAAAATATGAGCGTTACCATAAAGTAGTATAGATTTGTTTTACCTAGCACTCTGTTGGTAGTCTGCTCTTTTTTTAGTCTGTCGAGTTTCTCTTTTGTCTCATCTTTTATAAAACCAAAAGAGATAACCGAGGTGAATTTGTCCAACTTCCCTTGGGCTAGACCATTTGCGTCACAGTGACTAGCTATGGTTGCTGTGTTCTGCTCATATAGTTTTGCATGTCTGTATGATTGTATACCAAAATAGCCAAGAGCTATAAGAGAAGTTAAAATTAGGACTATTCTTAATACTTTTAACACTATTTCACCTCAAAATATATTAATAGTGTTGGCAAAAAAGATCTGTTTTGATTGTCTGAGACCATAACAAAACGATTTTTCCCAACTTTTGCTAGACCTTCAAAGTTGCCCATAGCCCAACTATCAAAGCTATCAAACGAGAGAAGAACCTCTGATTTACATCGGTTTTTTTTGTCACAGTTATCTATATAGACTTTTTTTAGAGTAATCATAAGTGGATTGGATAGACCACTGTATGCTCTCTCCAAGACCAAGATATTACCATCATCCATAACCTCTATCGCAGTAACAGCAGAATTTTTATATTTTTCTGTTTTAAAATGCCACTCTTTACCTTTTAGTGAGTATATCGTTTGGTTGCTCTTTTTTCTTTTTTTGATAGGGTACTCTGCTATCGTTAATATGCCATATTTGGGATGAAATGCAAGGGCTTCAAATATCTTATTTTTGTCTCTATATGCAGTTGTTTTTCTTAGTTTTTTGGGTAGCTTATAGTCCAATTTTATCAGCCCTTTTGGTGATAGCTTAGAGATTTTTGCTCTTCTCTCAAAAGAGATTAGAAGTTCTTGTTTATCGTTGTAAGTTAGACCCTCACTATCAAGTTGGCTCTCTTCTCTTTTGGCTTTTTTTACTCTGAAACCATCTATATATTTTAGATTTTCTATCTTTTTGTTGAAATTTGCAGAGAATTTATATATATAACCCTTATCACCTATCATAAAAAGTTGTCTGCTCTTTTGCTCATAGGCAACATCTGAAATTTCAGAAAATGGCACACTATTTTTTGTCCCATACTCCAAAGAGAGTTGGTCTAGGATAGTTATTTTGCTCTCTTGCGTCCCTTTTGCAACTAAATT
>NZ_JAACKB010000415.1 GCF_010892395.1 Sulfurovum sp. bin170 | reverse complement strand
TTAAAAAGAGTTCTTAGTTTCTATTTTTTATAAAATGACAAATAGTGACAATAGAGTGCTTTGCACCAATTCAAAACAAGGATTAAGAAATGAGATTTTTACATATATTAATGCTCTTTTTAGCATTCGTTGTAGTTGCCAATGGGGGCAAGGTCAATTGGGATTCCAAAGGAAAACCACAAATAGAGAAGTCAGATAAACCTGTAAAAGGGTGTACGCAAGGAGGGTTAGCAAGTCTTGGACAAGAGAATAATAGCTCTTCTTCCTGCTCAAAGTAGTTTGAACTTTAATTGAGAGTTGATAATTTATAATTATCAACTCAACTCTTCAGAACTTATATGGCAGTGCTTTTAAGCCCTACCATTAAATTATGAAATCTTAAGCACCTTTCTCTTTAGCATACTTTTCACCCAAATCATAAGCCACCAAATTGATGTCATGAACTTTGGCAGGTACTTTTGAGAGCATTGTATCAATAAGAACTTTCTTATCAACAGCATTCAAAAATGTATTGGCAATAGCCAGTGCAACTACCGATTGAGTAATTACATTTCCTACCTCTTCTTTAGCGATAGTAATAATAGGTATCTCTACAATATTCCATTTTTTTCTATCTTCCTCTGTTGGGTGTACCAAGTTTGGCTCAATAACGATTGTCCCACCCTCTTGTACTCCACCTTTGAACTGCTGATAACTTACATCTGCAACTGAGAGCATGAAGTCAATCTCACCATCATTTGCATATGGGTAGTAGATTTCTTTCTCATCCAGAGTAATATCAACAACTGTTGCTCCACCACGCACTTGTGATGTATATGTTGCAGTTTTTAGACCGTGTCCACCAGTGGCGATTTTTGCAGCTGCAAAAATCTCACCAGCAAGAAGAACACCCTGTCCACCAACGCCTGTAAATCTCATTAATGTTCGTGCCATTGTGTCTCCTCCTTATATTTTCTTAGCAAAGTCATCTTGGGTGATTTTCTTTCTCTCACCTTGATGTACTTTGATAATCTCTGCATACATATCACAATACTCATCTGCCTCTGCATCTTGCTTTAAGATACCTGTAGGAAGCAGATTAAGTTGCTCTTCTGGACTCATCTTTTCATATTTCTTTTTAGAAACTGTAATGCTATCAATCCAGTCAAGGTTATCCATAGCAGAAACCATTTTGTTCTTTCTACCAAGGTTAATATGACAGTTTGAGAGTGCTTCAACCACTGCGAAGCCTTTATGTTTGAATGCTTCAAATATGACTTTTTCAAGTTTTTTAGGAGCGGTTACATTCTCTCTTGCAACAAACGATGCACCAGATGCAATCATCAACTCACAAGTATCAAAAGTAGGGTCAATATTACCAACTTTTTGAGTAACTGTCCACATACCTTTTGGAGTAGTTGGAGAAGTTTGAGAGTTGGTCAAACCGTAGATGAAGTTATTGATAATGATAAATGTAATATCAATATTTCTTCTAGCTCCATGAATAGAGTGGTTACCACCAATAGCCAATGCATCACCATCACCTGCAACACAGATAACATGTTTAGTAGGGTTAGCAAGTTTAACACCTGTTGCGTATGCTATAGTTCTACCGTGTGTTGTGTGAATGGTATTGAAGTCAACATATGAAGAGAATCGTCCAGAACATCCAATTCCAGAGACAACACATACTTCATCTTGAGTCCAACCCATTTTTTCAACAGCTCTAATGAATGACTTAAGGATAACCCCGTCACCACAACCCCAACACCATAGTGTTGGCATCTTTTCAAGTCTTAAATACTTATCATAATTAAATGCCATACTAGAATACCTCTTTTACTTCATTTACAATCTCGTAAGGAGAGATTGGTCTTCCGTTTACTTTGTAAAGTCCCTTAAGGTCAAGTCTACCTGATGCTCTTTGAACCTCATCCATATACTGACCAATGTTAAGCTCAACAACAAGAACATCTTTAATCTTGTCTGTGTACTCTTTAATCTTCGCTTCTGGTGATGGCCATAAAGTGATTGGTCTAAAGAGTCCAGCTTTAATTCCATCTGCTCTTAGGTGACGAATCGCCTCTTTTGCAGCCAATGATACTGAACCATAAGCGATAATAAGAATCTCTGCATCATCACACATAAACTCTTCATAAGACTCAAGCTCATCAACATGTGCTGTAACCTTATCATCAAGTCTCTGAATCAGTTTTCTACAAGTCTCAATCTCCTCTGTTGGGAAACCATTTTTGTCATGGTGAAGACCTGTAAAGTGGTATCTGTAACCTCCAAACATAGGGTTAAGAACCGCTGGTTCAGTAGGTCCACACTCATATGGGAAATACTCATCAGCTGGACCGTCAAATTTCTTTCTAAGAACGATTCCCTCTTTTACCTCTTCTACTGTTGGAAGCATCGCTTTACCATGCATGTGACCTAAAGTCTCATCTAGTAGTACAAATACTGGTTGCATAAATCTATCAGCCAAGTTAAATGCTCTTACTGTTTCAGTATAACACTCAGCCAAGTTACCAGCACATAAAGTGATTGAACGGTAATCACCATGAGATGGATTTTTCGCTTGAGCAACATCACCCTGAGATACACGAGTTGGAAGACCAGTTGATGGACCACCTCTCATAACATTCACACATACCAAAGGAACTTCTGCCATCTGTGCAAGTCCAAGGTTTTCAGCTTTTAGTGAAATACCGGGTCCTGAAGTTGCTGTTAAAGCTCTTACACCACTCATAGATGCACCGATTACTGCACATATACCTGCAATCTCATCTTCCATCTGAATCGATGCTCCACCAACTTTTGGTAGAAGGTCAGAGATAACATGCATCACTTCACTTGAAGGTGTTAGTGGATAACCACCAAAAAACATACATCCAGCATCAACCGCTGCGATTGCAGATAGTTCATTACCAGTTGATATTACTTCTCTTGTTGCTGACATTAGTTTGCCTCCTTATAATCTGCAGGTAGTCTATACCCATTATTTGCAATCGCCTCTTGTCTTGCTTTAGAAGCACTTGTCAATTTAGCAAATTTAAATGTTTTCTTCTCCGCTACATAAATAGCAAAGTCTGGACATACGAGTTCACACTCATTACATCCGATACATGAATCAGGTGAGATTACGGTAATCATCGCACCCAAAGTCGAAGTTGGTTCTGCTTGCATAGAAAGCACACCAGCTGGACATGCGTCCACGCATATATCACAGGCTTTACATCTTGCTGTGTCTACCCATACTGGAGTGTTCTCAGGAGCTATCATTGCTGCCATTTGGTCCCCTTGTTAATTTTAATTTAAGTGAGAGGTTTCTTCACTGATAGTAGAATAGCTTAGTTTGGGTAATGGTGATTTGAATAGTCCACAATTATTATACTAATAAGTTTTGATGTTACCTTTTGAGACAAGCTGTTTTGAGTAACAGTTGTCAATATATATGAATAGAAAACTACCTATTTCGTTGAAGAGGAAGTTGCTCTATATCAGGATTTGGATGTCTACCAAGTTGATTATTCGGACTATTGATGTGAATATGTGGATTGTTAAGTTCATCTAAAATTTTTAGAAGCTTATGCTCTGTCTCAACTGATATATTACCCGTTGCTACAATGGCTAAAATTCTCTCAGCATACTCTTTTTTTGCCAACATATCTTTATAATCTTTATCTTTTTCCAACTCATCATGAGCTAAAGTTCTTTGATATTTGAGATATATATAAATAAGGATAAATACCAAAAGAGAGATAGCGATTAGCATCTTATTATCTTCCTCTTTTTGTCTATCAGAAGAGCCATACTTGATAGTTGCAAGAGTACTATCTGTTCTTGAATCTATCTCTTTTATCTCAACTTTAGTATCATGCTCTTTTTCAATACGCAAAGTCTCTATCTCTTTCTCTTTCTGCAGTTCAGCTAGTTTCTGTTCATGCTCTTTTTCAGCTCTTATCAAATCTAACTTCTGCTTCTGCTCCATGTCATTGCTAGGACGCTCCAAAATCCTACGCACTGCTTCTCCAGGTGTATCACTGACAGAAAACGCTGACAATACAATATACCCAACAACTGCAGATAATATTACTATTAATACTTCCTTCATAGACTCCCCTTCAGAGATATGACTATTATTATATATCTTTTTGCCTTAACATATATTAATATGATAGTAAATAATGTGTGACAAGTGTGAAAACCAATAGTTTCAGTAACCATAATCTAAATTTTTAAGCTAGAAAAGAGTCTATATCTCTTCTCCTTACATATTCTACAGATATAATCATTATATGTTGCTATATTATTAAAATTTAAAAAAGCCAATAGAGATTTTATGGAACTATCCATGTCATATCTTTTTTCATTCTCCAATAACTCCCTATATAATGATTGTATATCTTTAATATGCATTATGAGACTTCCTTAAAAGTTATATATAACAATTATATACAAAAAAACTTAAAAAACAACATAAATTATTATTTTATTAAAATGCAAAATTAATTGCATATTATATTGGATTTTTTACCGTCACTATCTTTGTGTACTCCTCTTCTTTCTCGTCTACCACCGTAGCATCTCTATAATCACCTCTATCATCAACCATAACCACGCCGTCATACTCTCCATTATCATCTATATTTGATATATCTGATTTGGTATTATACTCTACCATAGGCTCTTTGTTTGACTCTTTTTGTTTGACTTTCTCCTCAACTATATAACTAACACCTAGTACTCTAGTTCCTTTTATTACGCTTCCGTTATCTTTAGCACTATTATATATTAAATAGCCTATAGTAAGAATCATAAAAAAAAGAGTAAATATCAACAATACTTTAACTCGATTCTCTTCAGAATATATATTATTTGTAGTAGCCTCATTAATCTCTTCTGTATAAAGCTCTTCTTTTTTTAACAAAATTTTTCCTTGATTTTTCAAATT
>NZ_JAACKB010000055.1 GCF_010892395.1 Sulfurovum sp. bin170 | reverse complement strand
ATATGCACAATACCATACCCTACAAATTTTATTACAAAGAAGTACAATGACATTTAATGAATTTAATTTCAAAGATACCCTAAACCAAGCCATCAATGATGCAGGATTTAAAGAGCCAAGCCCCGTTCAAAGAGACTCAATTCCACTTATATTAGAGGGAAAAGACATCATCTCACAAGCTCAAACAGGTACAGGTAAAACCGCTGCTTTTGGTCTACCAATCATTCAGATGATGAGTGGAAACAAGGGTGTAGAGGCACTAGTTATCGTTCCAACACGAGAATTAGCAATGCAGGTCTCTGATGAGCTTTTCCGTTTTGGTAAAACATCGGGATTTAAAACAGCTACAGTTTATGGTGGAACACCATACAATAGACAGATAGATAGAATCAACCAAGCCAATATTATTGTAGCGACCCCAGGGCGACTTCAAGACCTACTAAAATCAAAAAGAATCACACTAAGTCCAAAATTTGTTGTCTTGGATGAGGCAGATGAGATGCTCGACATGGGATTTCTTGATGAGATTAAAAATATCTTTACCTTTTTACCAGCAGAGCGACAGACTCTAATGTTCTCGGCAACCATGCCAAAGCAGATTAAGGTACTAGCAGAACAGATTCTGAACAATCCAAAATCGGTAACTATTACAAAAAAAGAGAGAACCAACACAGACATTACACAAAAATTTTATGTGGTTGCTGACTATGAGAGAGATGATGCTCTACTGCGACTTATCGACTATAAAAATCCAAACAAATGTATCATATTTTGTAGAATGAAAAAAGAGGTAGATAGACTATCATCTTACATGACATCCCAAGGGTTTAAAGTGGCTGCCCTACATGGTGATATGGAGCAGAAACAGAGAGAGCATACAATTCGTTCATTCAAGCAGGGGCTTGTAGAGATATTTATCGCAACCGATGTAGCAGCAAGAGGTCTTGATGTCAATGATGTATCTCATGTATTTAACTACCATATGCCTTTTGATTCAGAGTCTTATGTTCATAGAATCGGTAGAACAGGTCGTGCTGGAAACAAAGGTGAGGCGATTACACTAGTATCTCCGAATGAGCTTAGAACTATAAAAAGAATTGAAAAAGATGTAGGAGCAACCCTAATAAGTGAAGTTATACCAACTCGTCAAGAGGTTCAGAGTCGTAAAGATAACGACCTGCTTATGAAAATTGTAGAGACAAAAGTTACTCCAAGTGCAATAGATATGGTAAAAACTCTTCAACATGATATTGATATAGTAGCCATTGCTCATCTTCTAGCAACCATTGTCCAAGAGAAGATAGATGTAAAAGGTAAAAATATTATCGGTCTTGGTCAAGAGGAGATAGAGAAGCTTATAGAGAAAGCTAAAAATCAAAAAGGTCGAGATACTGGTGATAGAAGTCGTCATGGTCGTGGCGGAAGTCGTGGTGGTAACCGTGGACGAAGTGGTAATCGTAGTAGTCGTGGAGGAGAGAGCAGAGGCAACAGTCGTGGAGAGAGTAAAGGTAACAGAAGAGGTAGTAGTGGCCGAGATAGAAATAGAGGATAAGGTTCTTTATTAGACTTCTTTCAAAACTCATTTGGAATCGGAGACTTTAGTCCCGAATATAACGAGGCTAAAGCCATCGGTTCCTAATTTTGAAAGAAGTCTATTAACAAGTAATATAGTTAAACAAAATTACTGATTTTTCAATAAATACACAATAAATACATTATTTATTGGGTATAATCATTTTGGTTTATTTTAAATAAGGAATGAAATATGAAAAAAATTATCTTAATCATACTGTTGGCACTAACTGTAACACTACAAGCAGAGTTTGAAAAATTCACACTTACTAATACTGAAGGTGAAAAGTTCAATATAACAGAGAGTAAAGATGGCTTAGTTTTTGAGGAGCATAAAGGCAAAGCTATCTTTTTGGTTCTATTTGGACACAACTGTCCTCCATGTAAAGAGGAGATACCAGAGCTTGTAGAACTTACTGAAAAGTATAAAGATAAACTTGAAATTATTGCAATAGAGGCACAAAGATATAGTGTAGAACAACTCAAAGCATTTAAAAAAGAGAATGGAATCAACTACAATTTAGTTACAGGTAAAGAGCATGATGATTTTGTGGGTTATATCGCAAATAAAGCTCAATGGAATGGGGCTATTCCATTCTTGATTGCTATAGATAAAAATGGTGCTGTAGACTCTATGGAGCAAGGTTTTATTCCCAAAAAAACACTTGAGGAATTAATTGAAAAATTAACTAAGTAACACTTTTAAGGAGGATAGAGATGAATAGAAAAAAAGTAGTATCTATAGTTATACTTTCGGGATTGGCACTGTTAAATACAGGTTGTATTCAAAAATATTTCTATGATAATAAAAATATAGAGAAGAAGGTGGAGTATAAAGATATAAAACCTGTAACAACAAATAGTAACCCTAATAGTAACCCCAATATCGCGTGTGATGAGGCAGGAACTCCAAAAGATAGCGACTGTGATATAGGAGCCATCTCAGCAAATGAACTAAATCATACACCCAAACAGGGTGAACAACATATCCTAAAAAGTATAAGAGGAAAAACTATACATGTTGGTGAAAAAGAAAAAGGATTTACATTTAATGAATACAGAGGGAAAGTAGTCATACTACAGATGTTTGGAAAAGATTGCCCCCACTGTATCAATGAGTTACCTGTTCTTAGAAAAATTCGCAAAAAATATAGAGGTAAATTGGAGGTTATTGCTATACAATCTCAAGAGAGAATGTCCAAACCTGTTGCTAGTAACTATATAAATCAACATAAGATTCGATACCCTATAGTTGAGGGAGAAGATGCTACCAATCTGCAATACTCTATACAAGAGACTTTTGGGTGGACAGGTATACTACCATATACTCTTGTAATCCATGATGATACAGTTAAATATATACACTCTGGTGAGGTATCTTATAAAGATTTAGACAGAGATATAGGTGAACTATTTTAGGACAAGGCGATGCCATTGTCCCTACAATATTTCAATTTCAAAACAGTAGAGACAAGGGATTCCCTTGTCTAAATCCTTAATTCATTGACATTGGGCTGAAGCCATCGGTTCCTTATATGCAATCTGCATTTTCGGAATCGGCGTGTTTACACCCGAACCATAAAATTTTAAATACCTTAAACTAAACGGATAAGTCCATTCTCTATGGCAATTAAGCCCTCTAACTCTGCCTCATAAACTCTTGTAGAGAACTTAGCAATAGCCTCATCAAATGTTGGTGAGGTTTGACAAAAATAGAAAAACTCATCTTTCTCTATAGCATCATCTTTAGGTACTACACCATAACTATTTGCAAAAGTTTCTATATCGTAAATAGGTTTTGCTAACCCTTGAGCCAAAAGCTGATTCGTCCCCATACTCTCTCCTAGACGATGTGGCAGAACAAATATCTCTCTTCCCATTTTTAGGGCAAACTCCACAGAACGCATAGAGCCACTACCCTCATCAGCCTCTGTAACTATAAGAGCAGAACCCAGAGCAACAACCAACTCATTTCGCACTACAAAACTCCACGGAGTCGCTTTGAATGTTGGGGAAAACTGACTCAACATCAATCCTCTCTGCTCTATCTGCTCTATAAGAGACCTATTTACAGCAGGATAACGAACATCTAAACTGTTTGCTACTACTGCAATCGTATTCTCTACCCCTGCTCCATTATGAGAGATAGCATCTACACCCATTGCCCCGCCACTTACTATACAAACCCCTCTACTAGACAATGCTTTAGCTAATGTATAAGTAAACTGTTTTGTATAGTTAGATGGTCTTCGTGTTCCAACCATAGAGACTTTTGCTCTTTTTAACAATCCTCTATCACCAATAGAATATAACTCTTTTGGATACTTTTTCATATCCTCTAGTGCAGAGATAGACTCCTCTATCAACTCCATGAAAACATCTTCTGTTTTACTGGTGGAGCAAGAAGACTCATCAGATTCTCCTCCTGCAACTCATAATATCTTGGTATCTGCTCATAGAGATTTTTATATACTTTATCTATCTCACTCAATTTCGAACATTTCTGTTTCAAAGAGTTTTTATATTCAGATAACTCATCTATTTTACTGTT
>NZ_JAACKB010000414.1 GCF_010892395.1 Sulfurovum sp. bin170 | reverse complement strand
GGTCAGCCAATCAAGCTCAAGGTCAATATGATATAGTAATCGCTAATATTATAGTAGATGTACTAAAATTTATTGTAAATGATTTGAAAAAGGCAACCAAAGAGAGTGGTCTCTTGATACTTTCAGGTATTTTAGATACAAAAGAGTCACAAGTAACAGAAATTTATAGTGACTTAGAGTTAATAGAACGAAAAGTAAAAGATGAGTGGGTTACACTTATATATAGAAAGAAATAGGAACGAATGAACAATCAAAATAACAATCAGAACAACGACAATAACAATAATAATAATTTTTTTAATGACAATCCAATGTTGTCATTTGCTATCTTTTCGATAGTTATTATTATTCTCTTTAAATCATTTTTGGGTGATGGCAATACAGATTTCTCTGAGCTTATGGGAAATAAGAATATAGTTAAAACCGAGAGAGTAAAATACTCTGATATTAAACAGTATATCAAAGAGGATAAGGTCTCATCGGTCAAGATTACAAGTGGCACGATTGAGGCTATTGATAAGAGTGGAAACATCAAGTTTGTAGCTCAAAATGTTCCTGCTTTCGATGAAGGGCTTATTCCTATGTTAGAGGATAGAAATATCACTTACGAGGGGCGAATAGGTGATGGCTTAGTCACGGAACTTATCAGTATGTTGTTACCTATCTTTATCTTTTTTGGTATCTGGCTATTTTTGGCAAAAAAGATGTCAAAAGGTATGGGTGGAATCCTTGGTGCTGGAAAAGTTGGCAAAAATATTAACTCCGAAAAACCTGATGTCAAATTCGATGATGTTCAGGGTGTCCAAGAGGCAAAAGATGAGGTTGTGGAGATTGTTGATTTCCTAAAATACCCAGAGAGATATATTGAGCTTGGTGCAAAGATTCCAAAAGGTCTTCTGTTAGTAGGACCTCCAGGTACAGGTAAAACACTTTTGGCAAAAGCAGTTGCAGGTGAAGCAGATGTTCCATTCTTCTCTGTAAGTGGTTCAAGCTTTATCGAGATGTTTGTGGGTGTTGGGGCAAGTCGTGTGAGAGACCTCTTTGAACTTGCAAAAAAAGAGGCTCCATCTATTATCTTTATTGATGAGATTGATGCCATCGGTAAGAGTCGAGCTAGTGGTGGTCAGATGGGTGGAAATGATGAGAGAGAGCAGACACTCAATCAGCTTCTTGCAGAGATGGATGGTTTTGGTACCGATACTCCTGTCATTGTCTTGGCGGCAACTAACCGACCAGAGACACTGGATGCTGCACTGCTTAGAGCAGGGCGATTTGATAGGCAAGTGCTTGTGGATAAACCAGACTACGCAGGTCGTTTGGCAATCTTGAAAGTACACTCCAAAGGTGTCAAACTTGATGACTCTGTAGATATGGAGATTGTAGCGAAGCAGACAGCAGGTATGGCAGGTGCTGATTTGGCAAATATTATCAATGAGGCAGCTCTTTTGGCAGGTCGTGCCAATCATAAGACTATTAAACAGGCAGAACTTCTGGAGGCTATTGAGAGAGCATTTGTTGGTCTTGAGAAGAAAAATAGAAAAGTTTCCGAAGTTGAAAAGAGAATAGTCGCTTATCATGAGAGTGGACATGCTCTGATGGCTGAACTAACCAAGGGGGCTACAAGAGTAACAAAAGTATCTATTATCCCTAGAGGTTTAGGTGCATTGGGTTATACACTTCACTTGCCAGATGATGAGGATAGATTCTTGAAAAGAAAATATGAACTCATGGCTGAGATTGATGTTCTTCTTGGTGGACGAGCTGCCGAAGAGGTATTCTTGGGTGAAATCTCAACAGGGGCAGGTAATGACCTTGACCGTGCAACTGCGATTTTGAAAGATATGATTACTGTTTATGGTATGAGTGATGTGGCAGGGCTTATGGTTCTCTCACGAACTCAAAGCAGTTTCCTTGGTGGAGGTATGGTATCAAATGATTATAGTGAAAAGATGGCAGAAGATATAGATGCCGAGATTAAAAATACACTTGATAGAAGATATAATTTTGTTAAAGAGACTCTACGAACCTATAGTGTGGCTATTGAAAATATGACAGCTGTTCTTCTTGATGTTGAAGTGATAGAGGGAGCTAAGGTTCGATCGATTATCCAAGATTTCGAAGAGGAGAGTGGAATGGAGTCTCGTTTGGCTCATTTTAAAAAGGGAGATAAGAAAGCATAACACTCAGAGATAGTTTTAAAGTGATAGTTTGAATTTTCTATCACGCTATCACCTATCGCAATAGTATGACCTATCTTTGCATTATGAGCTAGGTCAATATCACTCTGTTTATCGCCTATCATCCAAGATTTCTCTAAATCTATACTGTAACTCTTTAAAACCTGCTCTATCATTCCAGTTTTTGGTTTACGACAGTTGCATGACTCTTTAGGTGTGTGTGGACAGTGTTGAACTAACTCTATATTGATATTTTGCTCATGAAATCTCTCTAGCACCCATTCCATTAAAAAATCAAAATCTTTCTGAGTATAGTAACCCCTTCCTATACCTGATTGATTGGTGATGATAAAAAAGATATAACCCCTCTCTTTAAAGAGATGAAGAAGCTCAAAGATATTTGGTATAAACTCAAAATCTTCAATCTTATGGACATAATAAGTGTCGATATTTATTATGCCGTCACGGTCTAAAAAGAGGGCTTTTTGCATTTTGAACTTCTTTTAAATTTAGGAAACGAAAACTTTAGTTTCGTCCTTTTCTGGGCTGAAGCCCAATGCCAATGAATTAAGCTTTTTTTGAATCAAATAGTTCGGGTGTAAACACGCCGATTCCGAAAATGCAGATTGCACATAAGGAACCGATGGCTTTAGCCTCGTTAATTCATTGGTCTTTCGATTCCAAGGGCTTTTTGCTGAGGCATTTAGTAGCTAAATTTTAGTCCACCATAGAAGCCATTGCTAAAGATATAATCTTCATTATTCTCATCACCTACTCCAAATCCAGTTATAATATTTCGATACCCTGCATATATCTTTACATTCTCTATCATCTCAATATCAGCAGCAAATCTAAATTCACTATATTTTTCAGAATCACCAAAACTAAGTGCTCCTGGAGCATAGAGAAGTTTGGTCTCTATAGATATGGTAGGAATATTGAACATCAAAGGTGGAAATGTATAACGAATAATACCCATAAGAGGAACGGCTGCAAACCATTTAGAATCAAGCTCTCTATCTGAATCATCAATATTGGCAAGAATTGCTTTTGCACCAAAAGTGAGTTCAATCCCTTCAACCCCTTCAAGTTTGTTTGTAGCACCGATACCAACACCAATTAGTTTGGCATCTTTTCTACTATCTTCAACATTTAAAAAGTTGAAATCAGCCAAGTAGATAGT
>NZ_JAACKB010000413.1 GCF_010892395.1 Sulfurovum sp. bin170 | reverse complement strand
GAAAACTATTTTTGAAAACAGTCTAATACGAATTGATGTTGAGAAGTCAGAAGTTCCTTGGCTAAAGATATTCTCGCAAAAGCCATACAGAGAGTTTTTTGATGCTACGGATGAGGTAAAAGCAGAGATTTTAAGAGCTTTGGATGTTATAGGTAAAGAGATGATAGAGTTTTATGAGCCAGAGAAGATAAATATCGCTAGTTTTGGAAACTATCTTCCTCATCTGCATTGGCATGTGATGGCTCGATTTAAAAATGATAGCTATTTTCCTGAACCGATGTGGGGAAAGAAGCAGAGAAGTGGAAGTTATAGATTGGAGAGATTTGATGAGTTTATTGAGGTCATTAAGGGGAAGATTTAGATAATTTATGGTAAAACTCTTTTTATGAAAAAACTATTAACTATTCACTCTTCACTATTCATTCTGTTAGCACTAATGTTAACAGCCTGTGGCTACAAACCCTCATCCCATTTCACCCCAAAAACAATAGGTGAAAAGGTATACACGGAGGTAGAGGTCTCTCTATCTGATCCAGAGAATGCTGTTCTGGTCAAAGATGCACTAAACAGAGCGTTGTATAGTCGGCTTAAGAGTTTGGCTACGACTAAAGAGGAGGCTGATAGTACTATCAAAGTTGCTTATCACTCTATTAAATTTACTCCATTGCAATATGATAAGAATGGGTATGTGGTCTACTATCAAGCTAATATCAGGTTGAAATTCGAGCTTATTAAAGGTAAGAGTAGGGAGGAGAGGTTTATTGTTGGTAGGTATGAGTTTGCTATTAGACCATCTGCCATTATCTCCAATGATTTGAGGTTTCAGGCAATTGAGAAGGGTTCTATTCGAGCATTAGACCAATTTATCGCTTATATCTCTAGTAAAGGAGCAGTGTAGGGTGCGTTTGCTAACGCACCAATTATTCAATGAAAAATCAAAAACCATCTTTTGCAAATTTTATAACAGAGAAACCTCTTTATTATAAAGAGATTGACCATAAACGGGTGTATAGGGCTTATGCATTGCTTGAACCTTGTATTAAAAAGCCTCTTGTTGTACATATTGTTGGTACAAATGGAAAAGGGAGTACAGGGCGTATTATGGCTACTTTGTTACACTGTGCTGACTATAGGGTAGGGCATTTCTCCTCTCCTCATATTTTGAAGTTTAATGAACGGATTTGGATTGAGGGTGAGGATATTGCTGATGAGGGGTTAGAGATAGCCCATGCTAAACTCTATGCTATTTTGGGGCAAGATATTTGTGATGGATTGAGTTATTTTGAATATACAACACTTCTGGCTTTGGTTGCAATGGAAGATTTGGATGTAGTGGTGCTAGAGGCTGGTCTTGGAGGTGAGTTTGATGCCACAAATGTCGTCTCCAAGGAGCTTTCGGTAATTACCCCTATTGGGCTTGACCATCAAGATTTTTTGGGAGATACGATAGCATCTATTGCTACTACAAAACTTAACTCTATAGAGAAGAGAGCTGTTTTGGGATTTCAGCCAAATCAAGAGGTGTATGAGATTGCTGATGAAATAGCTAAGAGTAAAGAGACCAAACTCTATAAAGTTAAAGAGTCAGATGAAGAGATTTTAGCTTTAACTAGAGATCTTGGTTGGAGTTACTATCTTTATGAGAACTCTCTTTTGGCTATCTCTGGATTAGAGATTCTAAATCTATCATATAGTATAGAAAACCTTAAGTCAGTTAAACTTTTTGGTAGGTTTCACTATATCGCTCCAAATATTATAATTGATGTGGGGCATAATCTAATGGCTGCAGATGTAATTGCCAAAGCATTAGAGCAGAGATTTTGTGATAAGAGAGTAGTTTTGGTCTACAATTCTTTAGATGATAAGGATTATAGTGCTATACTTAAGAGACTTAAAAAACATATAAAAAGAGTAGAAATCATATCAATAGAGACGGATAGAGTGGTAGATGTTACGATACTACAAGATGAATTAAAAAAGCTCTCTATTGAGTATAAAGAGTTTAAAACTATTAATAAATATGAAAATTATTTGATATTTGGTTCATTTTTTGTAGTTGAAGCGTTTATTGAAAAAGATTTACTTTAAATATAAATAATAATTGGCTATAATGTATGACATTAAGTGAGATTTTACAAAGGAGAAAGAATGGGTTTTTTTGGAAGAAAAAAGAAAAAACAACCACCAGTTCAATCGGCGAGTATTATTACTCCAGGTACCTCTATCAAGGGTGAGATACGATGCGATGGAAATATACTTATAAATGGAGAGTTTGAGGGTGATATTATCTCTCAAAGTGAAGTTGTGGTAGGAAAGAGTGGGAATGTCAGAGGTCACATTCAAGCTCAAAAACTACTGGTATCAGGCATGTTTTCAGGAGAGTACACGGGTGAGGTTATAGATATTATGCCTTATGGTAAAGTTTATGGTGATGTAACGGTTAACAATATTGTTATTGAGCCAAATGCTGTATTTGAAGGTGAGACAAAGATTGTCTCTGGTCGAATTGAGAGAGACCATATGACAGATGTGCATATTAATCAACCTAAGAAATTGGGTTATTAAAAAGTTGGGTTATTAAAAAAATAAGTTACTAAGATATAAATGATACAAAGCAATATATATGAGTATCTCCTCTTGGGAGATAGCTCTTCTAACAACAGACTTTTGTTGGTCTGCAAAAATGACAAAGAGGCTATAAAAGCTTCTGACACTGCTACACTTTTAGATTATCAATCTTTTATTTTGCCAGATTTACGACTT
>NZ_JAACKB010000412.1 GCF_010892395.1 Sulfurovum sp. bin170 | reverse complement strand
TTTGAATGTAATAGTTCGGGTGTAAACACGCCGATTCCGTAAAAAAATATTGCATATACGGAAACGATGGCTTCAGCCTCGCTAATTCATTGGCATTGGACTTTAGTCCCGAATATTACGAGGCTGAAGCCATCGGTTCCTAGTTTTGCAAGATGTCTAACAGTTGCGTTCCTTATATTCTCCCATTCAGAAGTCTAATAAGAGCATCACTTATCTCATCAAACTTCATAATCCGTTTGCCACTATACTTATCAGAAAATGCTTTAGCATCATCTTCACTAGCAAACGGAACCAAATCATCCCCAGCGGGTGAAGTTGCCATAGAGCCATAGACAAAATAGGCTGTTTCGGCATCAATAGCTTCAAGTGAGCCATAATCAGTAACAACTATCTTAGAAAAATCTCGCTCACTCTTTACTCCAACATCAAACCACTTCCCAGGTCTATGATAGAACTCAAATAGAGATTTTGGACTAGAGAAGTAGACCATTTTCCCATTTCTAGCCTCTATCTTAGCTACCCATTTTGGCTCTTTATATATCTTTAGATGTCGAACCAAACAGGTTGTATTTTTATCAAAATTCATACTGTACTTTGACTCTATTGGTTTTGTTTCCCATGTTTTATTCTCATCAGCTGTTGCAAAAACAACTGCTAAGAGTAGTAAAATTGCTATAAATATTTTTTTCATATAAATCCTTTCATATCCTCCTCGTTCCACCTCTCCTGAGGTGGAACGAGAGGGGTTAATTAAACTAAATCTTTTTTTGTAAATATCTTGAACCCAAGAAACGCAAACATCAACCCTACCACTATAGGATAGACAATTGACAGAAGCACAAAAAGAGTCTGTGAGATGGTATCCAAAATATAGAATGCCACAGGCCCCATCACGGTCAACTCTGGGTCAAAAAGTGAGATGGCGGCGACTCTAAATATCTCCATAGGATTTAAGAGTGCAATAGTGATAATCAACTCCTCATTAAATCGCTGTTGCATCATCAAAGCAATCAAAGCAATATCTATAAATGCCAAGAGAAATATCCATATAAAAAAGGCTATCCCCAACGCTACCTCTGATGATTTTACAAAAGAGGAGATAAAAAATGCGATGCCTAAAAAGGCAGAACTAAGAGCAAATAACAGTCCTGTATAGAGGAAAAATATAGCCCAAGGAATCTCTGCCCCCTTAAATGCTCCATAGATTATCGCAATAATCATAGCAAAAACAACAGGTAGATAGACCGTGATAAATCGTCCTATAACTTTCCCCCAATAGTACTCTTTTAGCGAAATAGGAAATGAGAGCATATACTCCAAGATATGATTATCCCTATCACCTGAAATCGACCTCACCGTAGTAATCAAGATAAAAATAGGCAAGATAATAATCGTAATCTGAATATACATCAATAGCAGACGACTAAGCCCACTAAATCCCATCACCTGTGACTCTGTAACACCTGCTATAAAAAATAGAGCTATCAGACCACCAAAAACAAGTGAGTAGACCAAAAACCATTTTGCTCTTATCGACTCTTTCAAATCCAAAAACGCGATTAATCGTAAATTTTTCATCTAATATCCTAATATCTTTTTTCGTATCTTTGGGTTAGCTAGATGTTCACCCCTAAGCATTCGTAGTTGCATCTCTTTAAAACTTATAGTTCCCTCTTTGGCTCTCTCGTAGGCTGAAAAACCATAACTCATTGGAGTCTTTTCATTAATAGTATAATGAGCTGTTAGAGCATCTATATAACTATTTGTATCATTAGAAAAGATATAAACTTTACGACTATCCAAATCTATTCTGTTTGTCTTGCTCCATAGGATAAGACAGCCAATATCATCAAAGTAGTTACTCTCTTCTATATAGGCTGTATGTTTGTTATCTTTTGGAAGTGGCATATTACACTCTGGACAGATTTTACCCTCTGTTACAGCGTTACAACCGACAAATAGAGTGAAAAGTGAAACAAAAAAAATAAAAAACAGTATAAGTTTATAGTTTCTCATCTGTTATTACCTTTCCCATATCCATGTAGACTTCTCTGTTTACCAAGGACTCTACCTCTTCTAGTCTATGAGTAACAAAAAGTAAAATTCTATCTTGCTGTTTACCCTCTAGTAGTCTATAGAAATCATCCCTTGCTTTTGGGTCAAGATTTGCTGTTGGCTCATCAAAAATAATAATGCTACTCTCTTGTGCCAAGCTAATAGATATCAGTAACTTCTGCTTCATTCCTCCAGAGAGTTTAAAAAATGACTTCTTAATATTACTCTTTATATCCAGTTTCATCTCATTGGCATAGTGCAAAATTCTCTCTCTTTTGACATTGGCACTCACCTCGATATATTGAATCAGTTCATCAATACTTAGCTTTATCGGTGGGGGAAGTTGAGGTACAAAAGAGATATTTTTCAGAACATCCTGTCGCTCTTTGATGGGGTCAAGACCATTAACCAAAACAGAACCACTATCAGGATGATAATAACCCAAGATAGAACGGATAAGCGTCGTCTTCCCTGCTCCATTTGCCCCCATCAGAGCGATGGAGTCATTTTTGTTAAACTCTATGGATATATTGTCAAGTGAAATGGTTGAGCCAAACTTTTTGGTTAGATTTTTAACTTCTATCAAGAGAGTCCTTAATTTGTTATATTATATGAGGATTATACATAAGGGATAGGTTTAATTTCATGACTCATATCAATTGACTCTTAGGTAATTTTGATTAAAATCAGATATGAAAAAAACTCTATTACTATTAACACTCCTCATAAGCACACTAACAGCTCATGAGAATAGACTTCTATTTTTTGGAAACTGCATCGCTTGTCATGGTGAGTTTGGCAAAAAAGTAGCTCCTCACCTTAGTGAAGTCAAAGGATACTACATGATGGCATATCCTAAAAAAGAGGATTTTGTAGAGCAGATGGCAACATGGGTCTTTAGACCAAATGAAAAGACTGCCAAACTACCAGAGGCTATAGAAAAATATAAACTTATGCCTTATCTCTCTATTGATTTGGATACACTTAAGCAGATTGCTACTTATATCTATGAGCATGATGATTTTGGTGGGTTAGAGTAGGATTACCCAACTACTCTTTATACCAAACTCTTCAACCGAAAATCAAACTTCAAAGCATCAGCATGACAGACATCGACACAACGCCCACAGAGCGTACAGTCAGCCCCTGTTATATACTCGGTCTTAATCTCATCCTCATCTATCTGTTTTCTATATTTTGCTTTGGTAATCTCCAAAACCTGATTTTCAAAACAGACATCATGACAGACCATACAGCTGTTGCAGTTATCATTCCACTCAATTCTCAAAGCAGAAACTTTACCTATCATACCATAGCTTGTACCAATGGGACAGACATAGCTACACCATGCTCTTCGTGAGAAAAAGACCTCAATTACAAATACCATAGCGACCCACAAAAGAGATACCGTCCAACCGTAAGCCATCATACGGCTAAGAATTCCTACTACTGATATAGTCTCGAATACTATGTACCCACTCACAAAAGCCATTGCCAAGAAACCTACCCAAAAGATATATTTTACTCTATGGTCAAATTTTCTATTTTTAATTATTTTTTTAGCAACAAGCATATTGTGCAACTTCTCGCCATACTCACTCAAAATCCCATAAGGACAGACCCATGCACAGTAGCTTCGTCCACCCACTAACATATAGAGTAGCACAATGGTTGCTGTTCCGATAATTACATTAATAGGGATATGATAAGTCGCCAACCAAACCTCTAGCGTGGCAAAAGGGTCTATCATATGAAAACCTAGAAACCGTGAACCATTTAGCGTCCCCTCTAGCATCTGTAGGTCGATAAAAAACGATAGGAAAAAGAATAGATGGATGGCTATAACCAAAATCCATCGCTTCATTCTGTAGCTAAATTTTTTCTTTCCATCAGGCTTAACATCCCAAAATGTTGACCAAAATGTGGTGTTTTTTATTGTCTCTCGATTGTTGTATTTATCCATAATTTGTTGCTCCTCCTCACATTTTAAATGGTAGGTAGAGACAAGGCATGCCTTGTCTCCACAGTTCACTTTAGGGCTTCTGCTTTTGCAGGAAATGCACCAATCTCATCAGCAAACGACTGTAAATCCTCTTCACTCAGTTTAATCAAAAGACCTTTCATAATGATATTCTCTTTTCGACCAGCTTTGTAGTCCATCAAATCTTTAAAAAGCTTTTCAGAGGTCTGACCAAAGAGTTTTGAACCCATCAGTTTTTTACCATTTTGCATACCTGAACCATTGACTCCATGACATGATGAACATTTACTCTTGTAGGCTTGACTAACCTCAAATGCACCCACATTTCCTGCTTTTTCTCTAAGGGCATTGAGCTTATCTGCCTCTTTTGCTCTGTCATCTTTCTCATCTATTTTAGCTGTGGCATTGGCTACGCT
>NZ_JAACKB010000411.1 GCF_010892395.1 Sulfurovum sp. bin170 | reverse complement strand
TTAAAATATATGTTTGTTAGGAGTGTTTTTGGTTTTACTTTCTCTTAGCTAAACCCTAGTTTTAGGTGTTTATTGGGTCACGGTAGGTGGGGGAGAGCCAAAATTTTATCAATGTGAGAGTTTAAAAAAACACTATGAGAATTGTAGAAGCAAAGAGGGTCAGATTCAACTCCCCCATACCATAACCTCACTCTTATCTTTTCTATTCCAGATTTTATCATCCCATTTTATTCGTTTGTCTCTATCAAATATTATCAAATGTGACTCATCAGCACCAACCATATCAGCATACTCCAGAGTTTGCTCTACCCCTTTCTCTATAGTCTTCTCAAGATTAGAGTAGAGTATCTTGGTCTCTATGACTATTTTTTGAGTCTCTCCCCAAAAACCCATCTCCTCATCTAGTGGGTACTCTATCAATATATCTGTCCTCTTTCTACCTAATCCATACTCTCTGTTTATCCTGCCCCCACCATTTATAACTCTCTGTAAAAATGCTTGAAGTAGTAGCTGTGGTCCTGCCTCTTTGTAGTCAAATCGCTCTATCCAACTATCTGCATTTTCTCTGAAGAACTGCTGAAAGGCTTTTAGAAGCTTTTTCATATCTATGCTTTTATCCTCTCTTAGATACCATAGTATATCTTGATTTGCAATGCTTTGCTGTTTTGCAATGGTTAACTCTCTTGGTATGGTCTCTTTATATATATTGTTTGCTATAGCAACAGATGGTTTTCTGGTGATTAAGCCTAAGTCACTAACATACTCTAAATCTCTATCAGAAAAGTTGACATCAACCGAGTTACCATTTGCCAAGAGTGGAGCTATGACTCTTCTTACTCTATCCTCTTTTAGTTTATCTATTAGTTGGTCTAGATGGGTGGCTCTGCTATGGATTAGTCTCTCTCTAGCTCTAAAATAATGCTCTAGCGTTATCTCTTTTGTTCTATCTCTTAGTTCTCTCTCATCCCAAGTTAGCTCATGACCAATGGCGTTTACAAGCCATGGTTGTCCTTTTGTATCTTCCCATAAATGAGGATATATTCTCTCATCAAACTTTTGACCTGTATAGTCTGTATGTTGCTGATATAATGCTTGGCACTCTTTGTAGCTAAAATTACCAATAGTTAAAGATTTAGCTTTGATATTAAATGCACTTCCACCTGTGATTATCTCATTATCTTTTGTGTGGATTCTATAGTCTCTCACATCTCTTACTCCACAGAGTATCATAGATTGTGGAAATGAATTAGGTCGTCCTGCGTATCCTGCTCTTATCTGTCTAAGTAGTGAGATTAATGTATCTCCTACTAGGGCATCTACTTCATCTAGGAATAGAATGCATGGTTTGGAACTATTTTCAGACCAATAGTTTAAAGTTTCACTTATTTGTTTACCAAGTGCTATGTTAGCTCTATTTTTTCTATACCACTTAACTACTCTATCATCTTTTAGATATAGTCTTATAGATGAAGCTATCACATCACAAATAGTAGGAATTGACTCAGCAGTATCTCCTCTAAGAGCTTGTGCTGCCTCGATATTGGCATAGACACAGTTGTATCTACCCTCACTATTTATTCTATCCATTATCTCAAGCAATGCAGAGGTTTTTCCTGTCTGTCTTGGGGCGTGTAGGACAAAGTATCTTTGTGATTTTATGAGCATCTCTATCTCTTCATAGTCTACTCTATCGAAGCTACTTATATAGTAGTTTATATCTGTTTTTGTGGGTCCTGCTGTATTGAAAAATCTGTCCATTTTATTTTCCTAATATTTTTTTGATACATTATATCTAATATAGATATTAGCACTCTTGTAAAACTTTGGAATAGTTTAAATATAATGAGGATTACCCCCAACAAATACAAAGTATTTCTAAGCTAATAAAGCTGTGTCTTTGAGACTTGAAAATTTTATTTTTGATGAGTGCAAAAAATTATAACTACACCAAGCTAGATAAAATCACTTACAGATAGTTCCCTCGCTCACAAAGCAGAGTAAAGTCACAATATTGACAGCGACTAATATCTTCACAACGCTCTGCTTCCACCTGTTTCATCTCTCTTAGCTCACCAATCGTATCAAAAAGCAGTTCAGTTTTTTCATCAAGTAGTGTAATAGGAACAATCCCACCCTTGTCAAAAAGCTCAACAAAAGCCAACTCTATGTTTTGATATTTATCTTTTAGCAGTTCACTGTAGATACTCATCTGAAAATC
Source organism: Sulfurovum sp. bin170 (assembly GCF_010892395.1). GTDB lineage: Bacteria > Campylobacterota > Campylobacteria > Campylobacterales > Sulfurovaceae > UBA1140. Next base: position 2,221 of record NZ_JAACKB010000411.1, on the reverse strand, counting down.
TGTCAGCTTCTCTAAGTTTTTAGTCCGATTCGCCTCTTTGATTGAACCACTCTTGTAGTCAAGTATGAGCGTATGGGTATCGGTCTGGTCAATTCTGTCTACTACTCCTCTAAACCTCATTCCACCTATCTCTCCGATTATCTGTCTCTCTCTCTCAACAACTCTCCATCCTGCTTTGAAATGATAGACTTGATTCTCTATAAACTTAATCAACTTCTCTCTCCATAGAAGTTTTGAATAGGCAATCTTTGGTGAACTGGTCTCCAAAAGTTGGTCAAGTAGCCTGTATAGTTTGCTTTTCATATCATCCACAGAGGAGAAGAACTTCTGTTCTTTAAATAGATATTCCAAAACTTTATGTAGAAACTGCCCCTCATTTATCTCATTATCCTCTTTAGCTTTTAGTTTTTGCTCATAACTATAGTAGTACTTTCTCCTACAGGTTAAAAAAGTTTTAAGCCGTGTTGCAGACCAAGTGATGGCTTTTGCATCAAAATTCTCTATAACAGGGTCAAGCTCATTCACAATCTGACTCGGCTCTGAGTAGAGAAGCTCTAAATTTGGCTCAATATGTTTTCCTACTTCTAAACCTAAATCATAGAGAAAAGAGGTAGGGGTTCGGTTGTTGCTTGTGCTATAGATGATAGTAGCATCTTTTGCCTCTTCAAGTAGCCGTTTATATAGTTGTTTCTGTATCGCTTCTTTATCATTTTTGGTTGGAAGATTCACCGATTTACGGATAGATGAGTTCAAAAAACTATCTTTTGCAGGAGTAGCAGGAGCTACACCATCATTAAAATCAACAATAACCACACCCTGAAAAGCAACCCCTTTTGTCTCCAACACGCCCATGACAGGAATTTTACCACCTCGAATATCATCAAGAGTTAATCTACTTAACTGTTGAAGCCATAAAAAGAGCCAATTTTCCAGACTCATCTGCTCTGTACTTAATACTCTTTTGAAATGAATCCAACTATCCTGCACAACTGTTCGTTTCAAATCTAAATCAAAAGTATTCATCAACAGGGAGAACTGCTCTACACCTAACTTCTGTGTAGGAGTTAGCTCATTTAGTTTTTCTCTCTCTACCCCATATTTTTTTAGTAAAAATATCGACTCATCAGAGAAGCTCTGCCAATACTGATAGATAGCATCAAGCCGTTTATAACTTTTTGTTTTGCTGTAATCAAAGCTCATAGTAAAGTTGAAATTGTTAAATCTATCATAGAGCCTAATAGTCTCTTTGAAACTCTCATCAGGGAGTATAACAACTATCTCTTCAGGAGCTATACCACCGTCTACCATACTCTGTACTGACTCCAATATAATTGGAATCTGTGATAACCTCTCCTCAACAGAGAGTATATTGGCTCGGATAGATAGACTATTTTTTTCAGTAGAGATGACTTTTTTGCTCTGTAGCTCAAAAGAGACAAGACTATCCTCTTCCAACGCTTCAATACCTAAGTCTAAAAAATTCTTCTCTATTTTTTTGTTAAATTTACTCGTCTGCATATGAATAGTAAATGGTTTAGATTTAGCTATCTCTTCAATAATTTTAAGCTCAAAACGGCTCATATAACCCTCAAGATGAAGCTCAAAGCTATCAAAACTATCTATAAAACCCAAATTTAACTTATAGTTTTGAGGGATAAAAACTCTATCTGTCAATCCTCTAGCTATTAATAGTTTTTTATAATTTTCCAATAACTCTTCAACTATATCCATATGCTCACCAAACTCCACATATGCATCACCATCAACCAAATCACTAAAACTTACACCTTCATAGATTAACTCTTCAAAAAATTTCAGTATAGAGTCACTCTTTGTAAAAAATTGCACCAATTCACTATCTATTTTTAATCCCTCAAAAGAGTCAAATCGAGTAGCCTCTTGAAGTAGTAGCACTCGTTGCAGTGAATCAACCATTGTCAACTCGGGAAGCACAATAGCTCTTCGTTCAAACTCATCTATAAGCATTAGTGTTGGCAACAGAGCCGTACTATCTCTAAACTCTTGGTGCCTGTTACGGATTGCTCCTGCTGTTGGATATATGTGTAGTGTTTTCATTAGTTATTTGGAACTCTCTTATTGGTTTGATTAGACATTTTGTAAATTTAGTCCAATGCCAATGAATTAAGCTTTTTTTGAACCAAATAGTTCGGGTGTAAACACGCCGATTCCGAAAATGCAAATTGCATATAAGGAAACGATG
>NZ_JAACKB010000410.1 GCF_010892395.1 Sulfurovum sp. bin170 | reverse complement strand
ATTTAAATCTAGGGAGACCTTCTTTGAGAGCAATATTGATAAAAGCCCCAAAATTAGATATATTCGTGTTAGTGGTTTTAAATCTTAAAAAACCTCTAATCTCTCCTCTACAGCCATTGCTAAATAGTGTAGTGAGTTAAAAAACTGCTCCTCATCAAGTGGTTTCAGTAGAAATGTATCTATCCCTATCTCTGTAGCCCTATCTTTACATGTACTATCATCTCGTGCAGTAAAGAGAGAGATTATCTGATTTGGATTTATCTTTTTTATCGCTTGGCACATCTCTAGTCCACACATATTTGGCATAGTTATATCACTAATGACTATGTCTGGTCTCTTATCTTTGTAGATTTGTAGCCCCTCATTCCCATCACTTGCTAAAAACACCTCTTGGCAGTATGATTTAAGCAAGGAACCAATCATATCTTGTGTATCATAGTCATCATCTACAAATAGTATTGTAATTTCGTCTAATAACATAACTTTTATCCCCTTTTGGTTGAGTTGTTAATAATAACATAATTTTGTTTAACTATAATAGTAGAAAAGATTAAATTATAACAGAAGGAGTTAGAATTATGTCATTTTCTAATGAAATTATAAAGAGAGAGGTAACTCAATTCAGAGAGATAACAGATATTTTCAACTCCTTAGAGTTTGGTTGTAGTAAATATAAAGATAGACTAGAGAGAAAAAATGACTATCTTGATGCTATACTATATGGGACTGTGAATATTATTTTACTAAAAGATTTTGATAAAAATCTTCTATATCTAAACAGACAATTTTATAACTATTTCCCTGATTATAAAAATATTACAGAGTTTAAAAAGAGACACAACTCTATATCTGAATTTTTTGATAGTGATGATAAGGAGTATATAGATGCAGAGTACTACCATAAAAATTTTGATTATATAGTAGCAGATAAGATTGAACATAAGGTCAAGATTACACAAAATGATAAAACTACTTTTTTTAAATTAACAGTTAGCAAGTCCGAACTTAACAAAAAATATTTTGTTCTTATCTTAGCAGACATCACTAAACTAGAACTGGAGATGAAAAAAAATATCCTACATGAGAGAATGCTTCAACAGCAGTCAAAGATGGCATCTATGGGAGAGATGATAGCCAATATAGCTCATCAATGGAGACAACCGCTCAATGCTCTTAGTGTAATAAATGTATTTATGCATCGAAAATATGAGTTAGATGAGTTATCCAAAGAAGATATGGATAGCTTCAAAGAGAAGTCAAGTAGTATTATAAAAAGGATGAGTAGTACAATAGATGATTTTAGCAATTTTTTCTCTCCAGAGCGTAAATCAAAACAGAGATTTTCTATCTCGGATGCTATAGATAGCACTACAATATTTATGGGTAATCCTTATCTAAGAAATCGTATCAAGTTGATAAATAAGGGTCAACAAGATATAGAGGTGTTAGGCTACAGGAGTGAGCTAGAGCAGGTTCTATTAAACTTATTTAATAATTCACGAGATGCTATCAAAGAACAAAAAGAGAGACAACTTATAGTCACTATAGATGTGGTAGAGATAGGTGATATGGTAAAGATAGAGATAGCAGATAATGCAGGGGGAGTGGATAAGAAGATTATAGATAGAGTTTGTGAACCATATTTTACTACCAAGTTTGAGAGTGAGGGGACAGGTATTGGGTTATATATGTCAAAGATGATTATAGAGAAGTCTATGGGTGGGAGTTTGAGACTTAAAAACAGAGATGATGGGGTGGTTGCTATTATTGAGATTAGGAGGGAGGTTTAAAATATTAAGTGGTCGGTGTTACCGACCCTACAATTTTCCTATATACTCCACAGTAGCACCTTCACTATAGTTAGGAACATCATCATAGGAGAAGACAGCATAATATTTATGCATGTCGGTGGAGCCAAAACTATCATAAGTATAGTTATCTAGCCCTGCATATAGTTTTACACCATCAAAAGGATTTTTGGGTTTATGCCAACGATTTCTAACGACAAAGTAGCCTACTAAACCATCATCTTCTACTCTATCCCAACTTAACTTAACCAAATTTTTATCAATATTGGCAGATAGATTCTTGGGTGAATGGGGTGCATTTCGTCTGCGTCTGATATATCTAATCATCAACTTAGCCGATTTTCTACCCTCACAAGCCCAGTTGATTAGGTGTTCTCTACTTAGTACAGAAGTTGGACGGATAATGAACTTTGCCTCTTTGTTATTCTCATGCATCTCTTCAAGTGCTAGTTTTGAGTATTTATCAAAAGCAAAGTGATGTCTTTTTTTTGTGCCAAGCTCTGCGGAACTCACCTCATATCCTATATACTCAATTCTCTCTCTATCTTTTATATCATGATAGGAGAACTCATCTATATCGACAAACTCTACATCATAACGGATATCTACCTCTTTTTTGACTGTTGAGGTGTTATTTATTCTTATCCAAGCTTCAGTGATAACAGTATCATCAATATTTGGTAGAGAGGAGAGGTCAAATGCCATATAGGCGTAGACTTTCTTATGCTCTTTGTCAAATCCACATGCTAACTTATCTGCTATCACCTCATCTTCGGAGATAGTCATAGCATTAGATATATTAATAGCAATTTTTTGAGAAGGAACTGTATATTTAATATCTATAGATGGTCGATAGTGTAGTCCACCACCTTGATTTCCATAACCCAAATCAAATACCATTATTTGAGAATCTCTCCCAACAGGAAGTTTGGTTGGACCCTCTAATTTGATAATAACTTTTTCATGGGAGAGTTGCTCTTGTAGTTTCTTTCTCTCAAACTCATTAAAATCCCAGTGACTCCATATACCTTGTGTTAATTGCTCTGAAGGAATACTTTTACCTACAGTCTTGATATGTGTAGCATCGTGTACCTGCTCATAATCCTGTATATCCGCAATACTCTCTGAGTCAACAATAGAGAGTGACCACTCACCATACTTCTCTATCTTGGCAGAGACTCTGTTTAGAGGATATAGGGATATTTTAGCTTCTAGGATAATAGCATTTGTGGGGATACTATCTAAGTCAAACTGCATAACACCATAGCTTATGCCTCTACCTGAATTTACTCCTACTTTGAGGGAGTTTACACCAAAGTGGCTTCTGTTTGCCTCTGGTGATTTTTGGGCTACATATCCAATATTTGAACTTTTTGGAAAAATGGTTCGGTGAAATTCATGCTCTTCAAGTAGAGTTTTTAGTTTGACTTTTGGGGCAAATGGTGATTTTGTATTGGAGAGTTTATGAACGGCTCTAATATAGTAGAAGTACATCTCTCCACTATCTAAGTTCTCATCTTTAAACTCTCTATTGCTAGTGACACCAATAAGTGATGAGTCATTACACTCCATTTTGTTGTTTCTATTTCTATAAATCTCAAAGTATATCTCTCTGCTATGGTCAGGATACTCCCACGAGAGATAACAGCTACCAGAGTCAAACATAGAGAGGTGGAAATTTTTTACTCTTTGGGGGGCATTTTTACTATAGTTTCTTGACTCCCCTAGTGCATAGAGAAGAGCAGGAATATTCTCATCTACTGACTCTTTCATATTCTGCATATAGTCAGGGATATTTCTAGTTCCTACCTCAACTACAACAGCAAGGATGCCTTTTGAGTAGTAGAACTCTCTTCCACTTCCTGAGATAAGTTTTGTTGGTGGCTTTCCTCTGTTGATACCATATTTTCGTCCTGTTACTTTATTGATATGGTAGTTCATATTGGCACATAGGGTATTGAGGTCTGTCCCCTCTAGCTCTTTTTCATGGTTAAACTTATGTGCAGGGAAAAAGACATTGCCTTGTGAGTGGTAATCTAGTGCAATAGTGATATTTTTATGACTCTTTACAAAGTCTCTCATAGCTCTAGTCTCTGGTTCAGAGAATGGTTCTGTTCCGCCATATACATTGGAGGCTGTGTTGGTCGATTTTTTATAACCTACAGGGAAGTTACGATTTAGGTCAACACCAAATGTACCATCACCATTATCTCTTCGGTTTTTACGCCAAAAAGAGAAGTGGAGACGGCTATACTCAAAACCATCAGGATTTAGACATGGAACTAGATAGAGTGTATTATTGGTTAGAGTATTTAAAATCTCTGGATTAGAGTTGTAGTTTTTGAGTAGATAGTCAATAAACTCTATACCTAACTCATTTCCAATCCACTCTCGTGCGTGAACGGTTCCTGTAAAGAGTAGAGCAGGTTTTAGATTGGCATAAGCTACATTGAGTGAGATAGTTGCTAGTAGTATATCTCTATCTTCATAACTCTTGCCAATACTCTTTACTGTTATAAGGTCTGGGTAGTTCTCTGCACATCTAAAAAGAAAGTCAGAACTCTCCTTATAGGATTTGTATTGTTGTTTCATAATCTATTTTCCCCTTTAAGTTAAGATAAATGTTTGATGGTTTTTATAAGGTTACTCCAATAGATATCTTTCAAAACTAGGAACCGATGGCTTTAGCCTCGTTATATTCGGGACTAAAGTCTCCGATTCCAAGTGAATTTTGCAAGAAGTTTAATAGAGTAGCCTAATCGTGGGCAGAGATACCCACAAAGGGGATAGCCACACTATTGTGCTACTATTTTTTCTCTCTCTGTCTCTTTGTAAGAACTCCACGCTTCAATTATCTTCTCAACAAGTTTACTATCTATAGATTTAATATCTTCTAAAACTCTAGGTTCAATCTCTAATGTATTAACAAGTTCAGTGTGGTCAAATTGAGATAAGATTTTACTCAATTTTTTCTTTCCTAAACCTTTAATTGAGAGAAGTAATTTTTCTAACTCCTCATCACTTATAGTAATAGCCTCTGTAGCCTCATCTCCACTCACTTCAGGAGCCTCTACATCTTTTAGGGCAGGTACCTTCATAGACTTGATATTTTTAAGTGCAAATCTATCTTGGTAGTTCCACTCTTCACTTGGCCACTCCTCAAATGTTCTCTCTTTTATATCAAACATTTTATATACTTCATCTAGCTCATGCAGATATACCTCTCCTTTACCATACATCTTCTTTTTGGTACCAAAGTATGTATCATCAGAACTCTGGCTATATTTACCAAATGTAATATGTCTCATTGTTCTCAAAAGATTAGAATCAATCTTACTTAGCTCTTCCCAGTTAAACATTGGCATATGTGGTTTTCTAAATCTTCCTTCACTTAGACTCCACATGATGTATTGACCAATCCAGTCTCTGATATATGGGAACGCTGCAAATGCAGTAGCACACTCAAGGATTCTTACTTTTCCATCTTTACCATAAGCGATGTCACAAGCCCAATACTCTGCGTTTGCAGCTTTTGAAGTACGAACAGCAAGGTCAAGAACATTTTTTGGAACATCCATATAGTCCATAGAGCCACCTTGACTAGTGTTTGTCAACCACTCACCCTCAGGAGCTCTTCGCCAAAATGCACATACTGGTTTGTGACCGATAAGCATTACACGGATGTCTGCCTCCATTGGTACAAAATCTTGGAAATACATCGGATGGTATTTTTTCTGTGCATATAGCTCTTTTGCTTCTGTATACGAATCAACTTTATGAACAAAATATCCACCATAGTTAGATGGTCCGTAAGATTTTTTAACAATTTTTGGATACTCTGTCTTTTTCAAGAACTTGTCTGCATTTGGTCTATTATAGTAAACATATGTTTTTGGAATTGGCAGGTCATACTTCCAAGCAAATCGTGTTACATTCTCTTTTGATTTATTAGAGAACTGTGTATCAAGAGATGGGATAAACCGAACATGTGGTAACTCTCTTGCTATCTCTCTAAATGTCTCATATGCTGTTGCTGGAATATTTCCGATAAGTACATCAATCTTTTTCTTTTTGACCTCTTTGATAAATCTATCTTTATCTTTTCCCCAGTGGTAAGTTACCGTCTCTATTTTATTTGGCCAACCCTTGAAGTTTGAGTGGTCAAAGAATCTTAGGACATAGTCCATGTATAAAAATCCAAGTTTTGGTAGTTGTTTGTTGCTTAAGCCCATTGTATTTCCTTTAATTATAATCTATTTAAATTTTAGTTTTTTGTTTTTTTATCTATCATATCAACGATAAGCTCTATCTTCTTATCATTAAAATCCAGACCCATCTTCTCTTGTTCGGGTGTTGCAAATGCGGGTATCCCGTTGACCTCTAGTACTATATACTCCTCTTTCTCTATATCATAAATAATATCAACACCTGCAATATCTGCACCACAAGCTTTGGCAGCTTTTGTAGCAACTTTGACAATCTCATCATTGGCTTCTCTCATAAAAACTGAACCACCAGCAGTGATATTGGTACGCCAATCACTTCCACTAGCTTTTCGTCCATAACAGCTTACAAATTTACCATCCACAATATCTACTCTAAAGTCAGTGTTATCATATTTGATAAATCGCTCTACATAAAAATATCGTAAATCCATCTGGTTTAGAAATGGCATCAACATATCGAGACTGGCTTCATTTTCAATTTTGGTTAGACCAACTCCACCCCAACCATCTGTTGGTTTATAGACCATCTTGTCCCATTTTTTGATAGTTTTTTTAAGCTCATCAGTATCATCACGGTGACAAAGACGGTAATCAGCTGTGTGGATTCCACTGTTTCTTAAGACAAAAGATGTGTGAAACTTATCCTCTGTTAGAGCAAAAGAGTCATAAGTGTTTATCATAGGAATAACACGGCTTAGTGCTTGGTAGAGATAGACTTGATATTGAGTCTGTTCTCCTGCATTATAAGAGAAGAATAGGTCTAGTTTATTAAGTCTTGTCTTACCATGATATATATTTCCATTTCTTGCTGTTGAATTTCGAAGATTGAGATTATCCATAACTTCAATCTCTCTCTCTTTTAGTTTTTTTATGATTTTTTTACCAATGACATCACCACCACCATTTTGGTATAGCCACATGCCAATTGTTCGCTCTTTTCCCATCATTTTTCTCCAAATATATGTTGTTTATTGTTAATAATTGCTACTCTATATTTTATAAAAAACTGCTTAATTTTTTAATTTTTTATTAATGGAATTATAGCTACTATTTATAAAAATGAAATGAAACAATCTACTTTCTTTTTGAAAAAGAATCAGTAGACTCTTTTAATATAAAATTAAACTTAAATAATTTATCTAT